>JBILYA010000014.1:0-15151 GCA_044378065.1 Burkholderiales bacterium
CAGCAATTGCGGATAACGCTGCACCAGCGGCACCACCGACTCGCCGCCGAAATCGACATAGGCCTCGTCAATGACCACCACCGAGCCGGTATTGGCGCGCAGCAGCCGATCGATCTCGGCCACCGGCACAAAGCGCCCGGTGGGCGCATTGGGGTTCGGGAAAATGATGCCGCCGTTGGGCCGCAGGTAATCATCCACCACGATTTCGAACCCGCGACTCAGCGGCACCGGCTCGTAGGGAATGTCGTACAAGCCGCAGTACACCGGATAAAAACTGTAGGTGATGTCCGGGAACAGTACCGGCTTGTCGTGTTTCAGCAGGCCGAGAAAGACATGCGCAAGCACTTCGTCGGAACCGTTGCCGACAAATACATGGGCCGGCGTGACGCTGTAGCGCTGCGCAATCGCTGCACGCAGCTTGTCGCTGGCGGGGTCCGGATACAGCCGCAGCGATTCACCGATCTCGGCACGCAGCGCGTCCAACACGCGGCGGCTGGGCCCGTACGGACTTTCGTTGGTATTGAGCTTGATCAGGTTGGGCAGCTTGGGCTGTTCACCCGGCACATAAGGCGTCAGACCCTGCACCACCTTGCTCCAGTAGCGGCTCATGGTCAGCCCTTGCCCCGCAACCGCAGTTCAGCCGAACGCGCGTGCGCCGTCAGGCCTTCGCCGGTCGCCAGTTCAACCGCAATCCGGCCGAGCTTCTCGGCACCTTCCGCGGAGACACGGATCACACTCGAGCGTTTCTGGAAATCGTAAACGCCCAAGGGCGACGAAAACCGCGCGGTGCGCGATGTCGGCAGCACGTGGTTGGGTCCGGCGCAGTAGTCCCCCAGCGCTTCCGAGGTGTATTTACCCATGAAAATCGCGCCGGCGTGGCGGATCTTCGGCAGCAATGACTGTGCGTTTTCAACCGACAACTCGAGATGTTCGGGTGCAATGCGGTTGACCAGCGCGCAGGCCTCATCGATATCACGCACCTGGATCAAAGCACCACGACCCTTGAGCGAAGCTTCAATCACCGAACGCCGCGGCATGTCGGGCAGCAGCTTCGCAATGCTTGCCGACACCGCATCGAGATGTTTGGCATCGGGCGCCAGCAGAATCGACTGCGCGAGTTCATCGTGCTCGGCCTGCGAAAACAGATCCATCGCCACCCAGTCGGGATCCGTTGAGCCGTCGCCGACAACCAGAATTTCCGACGGGCCGGCAACCATGTCGATACCGACGACACCGAACACGCGCCGTTTCGCCGCAGCGACATAGGCATTGCCCGGCCCTACAATCTTGTCGACCTGCGGAATCGTCGCCGTGCCGTAGGCCAGCGCCGCCACCGCCTGCGCACCGCCGATGGTGAAGACTCGGTCCACAGCGCAGATCGCCGCAGCCGCAAGCACCAGATCATTTTTTTCACCGCGCGGGGTCGGCACCACCATGATCACTTCGGTGACGCCCGCCACTTTGGCTGGCACTGCATTCATGATCACCGAAGACGGATAAGCCGCCTTGCCGCCGGGCACATACAGTCCGGCGCGATCCAGCGCAGTGATCTGCTGGCCGAGCTCATTGCCGTCGCTGTCGGTATATCCCCAGGATTCGGCGCGCTGCCGCTGGTGATACTCACGTACACGCGCGGCAGCAGCTTCCAGGGCCGTGCGCCGTGCTGCCGGTATGCGCGCCAGCGCGGCCTGCAGTTCGGATTGGGGGATTTCCAGCGCCGCGAGCGTGTCGGCCTGCACACCGTCAAACCGCGCGGTGTATTCGAGCACTGCAGCGTCGCCGCGTTTTTTGACATCGGCCAGAATCGCCGCGACCGTGGTGTCGACCTGCGGATCCTGTGCGGATTCGAACGCCAGCAACTCGGCCAGGCGCTGTTCGAAATCAGGCTGGGTGGTGGAGAGCCGGCGCATGATCAGCCGACGGCACGGGTGAAAGTATCAATCAGCGGCTGCAGCTGCGCGCGCTTGAGCTTCAGCGCTGCCTGATTCACCACCAGACGCGAGCTGATCTGCACGATCTCCTCGACTGCCACCAGACCGTTCGCCTTCAGCGTGCCGCCGGTGCTGACCAGATCGACAATCGCGTCGGCAAGCCCGACCAGCGGCGCCAGTTCCATCGACCCGTAGAGTTTGATCAGATCGACATGCACGCCCTTGTTGGCGAAATGCTCGCGCGCGGTTTGCACGTATTTGGTGGCGATCTTCAGCCGCGCGCCCTGACGCACGGCACTGGCGTAATCAAAATCCTTGCGCACGGCGACCATCATCCGGCACTTGGCGATTTTCAGGTCGAGCGGCGTGTACAGTCCGTCGCCACCATGTTCATCGAGCACATCCTTGCCGGCCACACCGATGTCAGCGCCGCCGAACTGGACATAGGTCGGCACGTCAGTCGCGCGGACAATAATCACGCGCACGTTGCGACGGTTGGTTTCGAGAATCAGTTTGCGCGAAGTCTCGGGGTTTTCACGCGTGACGATGCCCGCGGCTTTCAGCAGCGGCACGGTTTCGTCAAAAATGCGGCCCTTGGAGAGCGCAATGGTGATCATGGCTGGATGGTGTCCCATACCGGCGCCAGCAGGCGCTCGGAAAGTCATGAATTGTAACGTATTCCCGCTGCCGCCCGGCGCGCGAACGGTTCACGAAAGCACCGCCAGCGGTTACACTGCAACCTTGATTCCCGCTCTCATTGTTCAGCAAACCCTGACCCGAGCCGTTCCCCGCCATGTCCGCCGAAAACGTCGTTGAAATCCAGGATCTCGCGTTCTCCTACGGGAACCGCGAAATCTTCAAATCCGTGAACCTGACCATCCCCAAAGGCAAGGTCGTCGGCATCATGGGTGCGAGCGGTTGCGGCAAAACCACGCTGATGCAGCTGATCGGCGCGCAATTGCGCCCGTCCAAAGGCAGTGTCAAGGTACTGGGCCAGGACATCCACAGCCTCAACCGCGATGCGCTATACAAGCTGCGCCGGCGCATGGGCATGCAGTTCCAGCAGGGCGGTTTGTTCACCGACCTGTCGGTATTCGAAAACATCGCCTTCCAGATGCGCGAGAAGACCCGACTGCCCGAGGACATGATCAACGACCTCGTGCTGATGAAACTCAATGCGGTCGGCCTGCGCGGCGCGGCACAATTGATGCCTTCGGAGTGTTCCGGCGGCATGTCCCGGCGTGTCGGTCTGGCCCGCGCCATCGCGCTGGATCCGGACCTGATCATGTACGACGAACCCTTCGCCGGCCTTGATCCAATTTCCTGCAACGTCGTCGGCAAACTGATCCGCCGGCTGAATGACGCGCTGGGCGTAACTTCGATCGTGGTGTCCTACGATGCGCAGGAATCGCTGAAAGCCATCGACTACGTCTATTTCCTCGCCGATGGCGCCGTCGTCGCGCAGGGCACGACGGAAGAAGTGAAGAATTCGGCCGATCCCTTCGTGAAGCAGTTCATCGGCGGCCTGCCCGACGGCCCGGTGCCCTTTCACTACCCGCAGAACACCTACGCTGCCGACCTCGAACTGTCGGCGTAACCGTCCAACCGAACCGCAGTCCGGCGTTGCGCCTCAGCGCTCGCGACGAATGCGTGCGCCCAGCCGGGACAGTTTTTCCTCGATGCGCTCGTAACCGCGGTCGAGGTGATAAATACGCTCCACCGTGGTCGTGCCGCGCGCCACCAGTCCGGATATCACCAGACTCGCCGAAGCCCGCAGGTCAGTCGCCATCACCGTGGCACCGTTCAGTGCCGGCACGCCCTTGATCACCGCGGTATTCCCTTCGACCGCAATATCGGCGCCAAGCCGCTGCATTTCCTGCACGTGCATGAAGCGGTTTTCGAATATGGTTTCGACCACTCGCGCAGTGCCCTGCGCCACGCAGTTCAGCGCCATGAACTGCGCCTGCATGTCCGTCGGAAACGCCGGATAGGGCGCAGTGCGTAGATTGACCGCCTTCAGCGCGCCATTGGCTTTGACATGAATCCAGTCGTCGCCGGTTTCGATATGGACGCCGGCCTCGCGCAACTTGTCGAGCACAGCGTCGAGTGTTTTCGGCCGCGCACCGGTCAGCCGCACATCACCACCGGTGACTGCGGCAGCGACCAGGAAGGTTCCGGTTTCAATGCGGTCGGGCATCACCGAATGACGCGCGCCGTGCAGGCGCTCGACTCCTTCGATGGTAATCACATCCGTGCCGGCACCGCTGATTTTTGCGCCCATCGATATCAGGCAGGCGGCGAGATCGATAACCTCGGGTTCGCGCGCGGCATTCTCGATGACTGTCGTACCGTCGGCCAGCGCTGCCGCCATCATCAGGTTTTCGGTGCCGGTGACCGTAATGATATCCATGCAGATGCGCGCGCCCTTGAGCCGTTCTGCGCGGGCGATCATATAACCCTGCGACATCTCGATGGTCGCACCCATCGCCTGAAGGCCTTTCAGGTGCTGATCAACAGGACGCAGGCCGATCGCACAGCCCCCGGGCAGCGAGACCCGTGCCTCACCCAGGCGCGCCACCAGCGGGCCGAGCACCAGCACCGAAGCGCGCATGGTCTTGACCAGTTCATAAGGCGCCACCGGTTCGGTGATTTTCGCCGCGCGCAGTTCGACGCCACCTTTATCATCGAGCATGGTGGTCACGCCCATCTGCATCAGCAGATTGAGCATGGTCGACACATCGCGCAGATGCGGCACGTTGTCGACGTGCAGGGGTTCGTCAGTCAGCAGTGCTGCAGTCAGTATGGGCAGCGCCGCATTCTTGGCGCCGGAAATCGCGACATCGCCTTTCAGGGCAATGCCACCATCAATCACCAGTTTGTCCATGCCCGACTCAGCCCTGCCACTGGTCAGGGGTCAGGGTTTTCATCGACAGTGCGTGAATCTCCTCACGCATGCGATCGCCCAGCGCCTTGTAGACCAGCTGGTGCTGCTGCACCTTGTTTTTGCCGCGGAAGGCTTCGCTGACAATCACCGCCTCCCAGTGATGGCCGTCGCCGGCGACTGCGACGTGGGTGCAATCGAGCCCTGCAGTGATGGATTGTTTGATACTTTCAGGGGTGACCATACTCAGTTGTCCAATCAGGTTCTCAGTTTGTAGCCGCTGCGCAGCAGCGTCAGGGTCAGCCATGATAAGGCGGCGAAGCTGCCGCCGACAATCGTCAGGCTGAGCCAGGGCGAAGTATCCGCAACGCCGAAAAAGCCGTAGCGGAATCCGTCGATCATGTAAAACACGGGATTGAAGTGCGACACCGCCTGCCAGAACGGCGACAGGGAACGGATCGAATAAAACACGCCGGACAGGAACGTCAGTGGCAGGATGATGAAGTTGGTGAACGCGGCAAGCTGGTCGATCTTGTCCGACTGAATGCCCGCAACAATGCCCAGCGCGCCCATCACCGCACTGCTGGCAATGCCGAACAGCAGCACCCACAGCGGATTCGCCACCGGCAGGTCAACAAACCACAGCGTGGCAAGCAAAACGCCGCTGCCGACCACCACGCCGCGCGCCACAGCAGCCAGCAGATAGGCGGCAAAAAACTCGCGGTGCGACAGGGGCGGCAGCAGCACGAACACAATGTTGCCGGTCATCTTCGACTGCATCAGGCTCGATGAGCCGTTGGCGAAGGAATTCTGCAGCACCGACATCATCGCCAGGCCGGGAATCAGAAAACTGGTGTAATCGACACCGGGAAACACTTCGACGCGACCGCTCAGCGCATGACCGAACACCAGCAGGTACAGCAGTGCCGTCAGCACCGGCGCCAGCACGGTCTGCACGCTGACTTTCCAGAAGCGCAGCCATTCCTTGTAGAACAGGGTCCGGAAACCGGTCATGACTGAAAACCCTTTTTCATCATGATCGCTGCATGATCTGTACAAACACGTCCTCAAGGTCAGGCTGGAGAATCTCCATTTCCAGCACCGCGACTCGCGACTCGCGCAGCGCAGCCAGAACACCTTCGATTGCCGCATGATCGGGCAAGGACAACTTCAACGATCCGTCTTCGCGCCGCTCGGCCACTTTCGCTTCGAGAACCCCCGGCAGCACGCCTTCGAGCCGCATCAGCACCTGACAGCCGCTGTGGAGCCGCAGCAGGTTTTCGGTGCGATCCAGAGCGACCACGCGGCCCTGCTTCAGCATGGCGATGCGGCCGCACAAAGCTTCGGCTTCCTCGAGGTAATGCGTGGTCAGCACTATGGTGTGGCCGTCGCGGTTGAGCCGGCGGATAAAACGCCACAAAGCCTGACGCAATTCGACATCGACACCGGCCGTGGGTTCGTCGAGCACGATCACCGGCGGCTTGTGTACCAGCGCCTGAGCCACCAGCACGCGGCGCTTCATGCCGCCGGACAGCGCACGCATATTGGTATCGGCCTTGGCGGTGAGGTCAAGATTCTCAAGGACTTCGTCGATCCAGGCGTCGTTGTCGCGCAAACCGAAATAACCGGACTGGAAGGTCAGCGTTTCGCGCACCGTGAAGAAGGGATCGAACACCAGCTCCTGAGGCACCACACCGAGCGCGCCGCGTGCGCCGCGGTATCCATCGGTGACATCATGACCCATGATGCGGGCAACGCCGCTGCTCGCGCGGCTCAAGCCGGCAAGGATGCTGATCAATGTGGTTTTGCCGGCGCCGTTGGGGCCAAGCAGGCCGAAGAATTCGCCGGGCTCGACGCTCAGGCTGACGCCGGCCAGCGCCTGAAAATCACCATAACGCTTGGTGACATCAATGATTTCGATGGCATGTGTCATCGCCGGATGCAAAGCGGACGGTCGGCGCAGCGCCGGCCGTTAATCGGCGGCCACCAGTTCCGTGACGCCGTATAGCCGGGCCAGGCTGGTGAGATTTTCGGGCAGGTTGACGTAGCGGATGCTGCGTTTCGCGGCGAGTGCCGCACGCCGCCACTCGAACAGCAGGCTGAGGGCGGTAGAGTCAACTTCAGTGACTCCGGAGAGGTCGAGAGTCACATCGGCCGCAGTAAACAGGCGCAGACCCTCTTCACGCAGGACCAGCGCGCTCTCAATGTTAACGGCACCCTTCAGCGTGCAGCGCCCGTCGTTACACTCAATCATGCATTCGGTCATGCTTGGCCGGTTATTTGGTCTGCGCCACCAGCGAGCGGTTTTTATCGCGCAGCGTTTTGATCAGACCGTCGACACCGCTTTTCTGGATTTCGGTGTTGAAAGTACCGCGGTAGTTCTCGACCAGGCTGATGCCGCCGATCTTGACGTTGTAGACCTTCCAGCCGTCATCGGTCTTTTCCATGCCGTAGTCGACCTGCACCGGTTCGCCGCCGCCGGAGGATTTCACCAGCGAACGCACCAGCACGTCGGTGTCATCCGGCGCGATCTTCAGCGGGCGGTATTCGATTTTCTGATCCTTGAACAGCGTGATTGAAGCCGTGTAGGTCTGCACCAGCAGGGCACGGAATTCCTCGGTCAGCGCCTTGCGCTGATCGGGCGTTGCGGAAGCCCAGTTCTTGCCCAACGCGAGTTTGGTCATGCTGGTGAAATTGAAATGCGGCGCGATCTTGGTTTCGATCAGGTCACGCGCTTTTTTCTGGCTGCCGGCCTGCAGATCCTTGTCAGTGCGCAGGATTTGCACCACTTCGTCGGTGACATTGCGCGCCAGCGCATCGGGCGCCGTGGTGCTCGCAGCCGCGCCGGCGGCCACTGGCAGGAACAGCAAGGTTACAGAAAATACTAATGAAAACAATGACTTGTTCATGGCATCATCTCTGTACGAAATTTGCGGGTTTACTTCTTTTTGGCATCGCCGCCCTCGGCGGCCTTATCGAACAGGAACTGGCTGATCAGCTTCTCCAGCACCACCGCCGACTGCGTCAGACGGATGCTATCGCCGGACTTGAGCATCTGGTCGTCACCACCGCCCTCCAGGCCGATGTACTGCTCGCCGAGCAGGCCCGAGGTCAGAATTGACGCCGTGGTGTCCTTCGGAAATTTGTAATTTTTCTCAACGGCCATTTTCACCTTGGCGGTGAAACGCTCGTTGTTGAACTCGATCGACGTTACCCGGCCAACCACGACGCCGGCACTCTTGATCGCCGCGCGCGGCTTGAGCCCGCCGATATTGTCGAAATTCGCGGAAATTTCGTAGGTCTCGCCGCTGCCCATGCTCGACATGTTGCCGACCTTGAACGCGAGAATCACCAACGCGGCCATGCCGGCGACGACGAAAATACCTACCCACAGATCCAGCATTGAACGTCCCATTACATACCCCTGAACATGAATGAGGTCAGAATGAAGTCCAGACCCAGAATTGCCAATGATGAAGTTACCACGGTGCGCGTTGTCGCACCCGAGACGCCCTCGGCGGTCGGCGGCGCGTCATAACCCTCGAACAGCGCAATCCAGGTCACCGCCACCCCGAACACGAAACTCTTGATGACGCCGTTGACGATGTCTTCCCGGACATCGACGGCGCTCTGCATCTGCGACCAGAACGACCCTTCGTCGACGCCGATCAGCACCACGCCGATCACATAGCCGCCGAAAACACCCATCGCGCTGAACATCGCTGCCAGCAGCGGCATCGAAATCACGCCAGCCCAGAACCGCGGTGCGACCACGCGGGCGATCGGATCCACCGCCATCATTTCCATCGCTGACAACTGCTCAGTGGCCTTCATCAGGCCGATTTCAGCAGTCATCGCCGAACCGGCGCGGCTGGCAAACAGCAGCGCAGACACCACCGGACCCAGCTCGCGCACCAGAGACAGTGCCACCAGCACGCCCAGCGCCGACTCGGAACCATAGGTGGTAAGCGTCTGATAACCCTGCAAGCCGAGCACCATGCCGACGAACAGTCCGGAAACCAGGATGATGATGAGCGACAGCACGCCGGTGTAATACAGCTCGCGGATGATCAGCCGCGGCCGGGCAAAGCTGGTGCCTGAATGGGCGACGGTCAGCCCGATGAAGCGCGCCGCATAACCCAGCCGCAACACGATGTCGATGGCATTGGCGCCGATGCGACGGATCGAAGGCAGCGTTCTATGCGGCACGGCGACCTCCCAGTTTCAAGTCATCCGAGAAATCCTTGCTCGGATACTGGTAGGCCACCGGCCCTTCCGCCTCGCCATGCACGAACTGGTAGACCAGCGGGTCCTTGTTAGCGCGCATTTCTTCCGGCGTGCCATGCGCCATCATTTTTCCGTCCGACAGGTAATACACATAATCCACCACATCCAGCGCCTCCTGCACGTCGTGCGTCACCACCAGCGACGTCGTGCCCAGCGTATCGTTCAGTTCGCGCACCAGGTTCGCTATGACACCCAGTGAAATCGGGTCCAGCCCGGTAAACGGCTCGTCATACATCATGATCATCGGATCCAGCGCAATTGCCCGCGCCAGCGCCACGCGCCGCGCCATGCCACCCGACAGTTCCGCCGGCATCAGCTTGTGCGCGCCGCGCAGTCCGACGGCATGCAGCTTCATCATCACCAGATCGCGGATCATGCTTTCCGGCAGTCCGGTATGTTCGCGCATCTGGAACGCCACGTTGTCGTACACCGACAGGTCGGTGAACAGCGCGCCGAACTGGAACAGCATGCCCATGCGCCGGCGCATGCGGTAAATGCCCTGCGTATCGAGCTTGCTGGTGCATTCACCGTTGATCCACACCTCACCCGTGGTCGGCTTCATCACGCCGCCCATCAGCCGCAGCAGCGTGGTCTTGCCGGATCCGCTGATGCCCATCAGCGCGACAACCTTGCCGCGCGGAATCGACATGTTGATGCCCGTCAATATCGGACGCTCCGCGTAAGCGAAGTTGACGTCCTTGATTTCAATGAGGGGTTCGGAGGCCACGGGGCGGCTGTTGCTGCCGGAAACAAAGGGGGGATTCTAGCCGAGATTGGCAGTGCAACCAAACGCCGCGCAGCGCTTCAGCGTCGCCGGCGGCACCCTAGCCCATTGATTCAATTGCACTCCGGACACCGCCCGGTGTTTACCCCCGGGATGCTTTACGCTAAGTTACGCCGCATGTCCGTGCCCGCCCTGCGCATCAATCATCTCGCAAAATCCTACGCCAGCGCCACCGCGCTCACCGATCTCTCGCTCGAAATCGCCGCCGGCGAGTTTTTCGGGCTGGTCGGCGAGAACGGCGCCGGTAAAACCACGCTGATCAAATGCACCCTGGATTTCTGTGACACCGGCAGCGGCAGCATTGAAATTTTTGGTACTCCACACCGCCAGACGGCGGCGCGCAGCCGCATCGCCTACCTGCCGGAACGATTCACGCCGCCCTATTTCCTCTCGGGCCGGGACTTCCTGCGTTACACCGGCGAACTGCACCGTCGCCCCTATGATGAAGCCGCGACGCGCAGCATGCTCGAATCGCTGGAACTGGCAACCGACGCACTGGAAAAGCCGGTGCGCACCTACTCCAAGGGCATGACGCAGAAGCTGGGGCTGGCCGCCTGCCTGCTGTCCGGCAAGGAGATGTACATCCTCGATGAACCAACCAGCGGCCTTGACCCGAAAGCACGCGCCCTGCTCAAGCGCGAACTCAAGGCCCAGCATGCCGGCGGTCATACGGTGGTAATGACAACCCATGCACTGCATGACGTCGCGGAAATGTGCAGCCGCATGGCGGTGATCCACCGCGGACTGCTGCTTTTTGCAGGAACACCCGCCGACTTCATCCGGCAGCATGACGCCCCCGATCTTGAGCAAGCCTACCTCGCCTGTATCGCCGGCCATTGAATCGGCGCGACACCGCGCGCACCAACCCCACGCCGGCGTGGCAATCTGGCACAATGCCTTTTTGTTTCAGCCACTTATATAAAAAGATTCAAACGTGACAGAAACCGGAAAACCGGAACTGCTGATCGTCGATGACGATCCGGTCATCGCCGACACGCTGAGCTATGTGCTGAGCAGTGACTTTACGGTCACCACCGCGGAATCGCGCCCGCATGCCAAGGCGCTGCTTCGCCAACGCGACGCGCCGCCGGCACTGGCTCTGATCGACCTCGGCCTGCCGCCGAAACCGCATCGCCCCGACGAGGGTTTCCAACTGATCGCCGAACTGATCGCGATCTCGCCTTCGATCAAGATCATCGTACTTTCGGGGCAGAACGACGAGTCCAACGCACGCCATGCCCGAACGCTGGGCGCCATCGATTTTGTCTCCAAGCCGGCAGATCCGGCGCAGATCAAGAAGCTGCTGCTTCAGGCGCTTGAAGTCGCATCCGCCGAAACCGGCAGCGACGCTTCGGGCCTGATCGGCAACAGCCCGCCGATGAATAAACTGCGCGAACAGCTCACGCAATTCGCCGACGCACCGTTCCCGGTACTGATTGAAGGCGAGTCCGGCAGCGGCAAGGAACTGGTCGCGCAGGCACTGCACAAACAAAGCCGGCGCGCCGGCAAACCTTTTCTTGCGCTCAACTGCGCGGCGATTTCGCCGAACCTGGTCGAGCCCACGCTGTTCGGTTACGCCAAGGGTGCATTCACCGGGGCGGTAACCGCACGCGCCGGTTACTTCGAAGACGCCGTCGATTCAACACTGTTCCTCGACGAAATCGGCGAACTGCCGCTGGAATTGCAGGCCAAGCTGCTGCGCGTTCTCGAAAATGGCGAATTCCAGCGTGTCGGTGAAACGCAAAACCGGGTATCCAATGCGCGCATCATCACCGCAACCAACCGCGACCTGCGCAGCGAAGTCCGTCACAACCGTTTCCGCGCCGATCTCTATCACCGGCTGTCGGTATTCACCATCGGCGTGCCGGCGCTGCGCGACCTCAGCGATGACAAGCAACTGTTGCTCGATCATTTCCGTGCGTTCTACGCGCAGCAGATCGGTGCACAACCGGTTGAATTGAGCAAGGACGCGCTGCGCATGTGGCGCGACTATCCCTTCCCCGGCAATGTGCGCGAACTGCGCAACGTGGTGATCCGCCTGTGCACCAAATATGCCGGCACTGAAATCACGCCGCTGCTGCTGCAGTCCGAGTTCGACCGCGAAGTGCAGGCGCCGGCAGGACTCACCGAGATGTCCGAAGAAAGCGTACTGCTCGACGCTGCCCGCCGCCAGATCGAAGCCGATCCGGACTTCAAGCTGGATGAAGTCCTCAAACGCTGGGAACGCGGATTCATCGAAGCCGCGCTGGCTATGACCAACGGCAACCTGTCGCAGGCCGCCAAACGGCTTGGCGTCCAACGCACCACCCTGTACAGCCGCATGCAGACCCGCGGCGATGCCGGCGAGGACAAATAATGTATTACGAGCATTTCGGCCTGACCCAGCCGCCCTTCAAGATCACCCCGAACACGGACTTCTTTTTCGGCGGCGGCAATCGCGGGCCCATTCTTGAAGCGTTGATTTACGCAATCACCCAAGGTGAAGGCATCGTCAAGGTCACCGGCGAAGTCGGCAGCGGCAAGACGATGCTGTGCAGCATGCTGCAGACCCGGCTGGCGGAAAGCGTCGAAACTGTTTATCTGGCGAATCCGAGCGTTTCCCCCGAGGAAATACTCCACGCCATCGCCTTTGAGCTGCAATTGCAGATCACCCGCGACGAAAGCCGTCTCGCCGTCATGCACGCGATCCAGGATTACCTGCTGAAGCGGCACGCCGAAGGCAAACGCGTGGTGCTGTTCATCGAAGAATCGCAGGGCATGCCGATCGCGACGCTGGAGGAAATCCGCCTGCTGTCGAATCTGGAAACCAAATCCGACAAGTTGCTGCAGATCGTATTGTTCGGCCAGCCCGAGCTCGACGAAAACCTGCGCCAGAACCAGATCCGCCAGTTAAAGGAACGCATCACCCACAGTTTCCGGCTGGAACCGCTGACCGCCCCTGAAACCCGCGAATACCTGATGTTCCGGCTGCGCACCGCCGGATACCGAGGACCGGACCTGTTCAGCGACGCCATCATCCGTGAAATCGCCCGTGTTTCTGATGGCCTGACCCGCCGCATCAACCTCATCGCCGACAAGGCGTTGCTGGCCGCGTTCGCCGAAAACACCCATACCCTGCGCCAGAAACACGTCGAAGCCGCCATCCGCGACAGTGAATTTGCGCATCAGCAATACCAGCCGGCGCCCAAGCCCCGGTCACCCTGGATTTTGGGGGTCGGACTGCTGACTGTCGGCATGGCGGCCGGGGCCGCGCTGTTTGCGCTGCTCGGCGGTATCCGGCAAGCCCCGGTGGCAGCGCCCGCAGCAACTCAGGCGCCCTCAGTACCCCCCGCGGCCGCAAACCCGGCACCGAGCTCAGAAAATTTATCAAACAAAACAACTAGTTATAGTGATTCCTCGAAATCCGGTGGAGCGGTCGAACGCGCACCGGAAACCGCAGCCGCCCCCCTTTCCGCTGCAAGCGCAACCCCGCAACCGGTGGCAGCCACCACAGCCGAAACCGCCAAACCGGCGACTCCGGTGAGTGCGCCGGCCACGGCAAAACTGCTACAGGAAAGACTCACCGCAACGACGGCCTGGCTGAGCGCATCGCCCCCTCAGACTTACACCATCCAACTGCTCGGCGCTCGCGACGAACAACAGCTGAACCAACACCTCAGATTTATCTCGAATATCATTGAAATAAATAATGTTTTTGTGTATCGTACCCTCGCAAAAGGTGAGCCTGCGCTGACCATGACTTGGGGCAGTTTTGACAGCCAGCGAGCCGCGCGTGAAGCAATGGCGCAATTACCGGCCCGACTGAAGTCATACCGGCCGCTTTTGCGAACAGTGCAGGGGATCAGAACCGAGGTCGCGAGTAATAACCCGTCATGACGGCGGTAAATCCCCGTCACGATACGTAAAATCACCCGTGTAGCTAGGGGAGTATGCAAACAATGTCCGAACGGCAGCCCACCCGCCGACCGTCCGCCACAGCAACCGGCACCCGTCTGCCCAGAGCCGCCCTTCCGGTGGCGATGGCCTGCACTGCTGTGCTGTTTTCCGCATGCGCCCAGTACAAATCCCAGGTTCAGCCCTCGCAAGGCCACATCGTTGCGCCCCCGGTTGCGGCCAAACCACCCGCAGCTCCGATTCCCCAGCCCGCACGCGTGCCGACGCTGGTGCCGCCGCCTACGGCACAGATCAAACCGCAGACCTACAGCGTTGTTGTGCATGAAGTCCCGGTCAAGGAACTGCTGCTGGCCCTGGCCCGTGACACCAAACAGAACATCGACATTCACCCCGGACTCACCGGGCTGGTCAGCCTGAATGCCATCAACGAAACGCTGCCGGCAATCCTGGAGCGGCTGACCAAACAGGTCAATCTGCGTTATCGCACCGAAGGCAACACGATCATCGTGTCGCCCGATGCCGCCTACGTCAAAACCTATCGCGTCAATTACGTCAACATGACGCGCGACACCACATCGTCGATCGGCGTTACTGGGGAAATTGCTACAGGGGGTTCTTCAGGCTCCGGCGGCAGCGGCGGCAGCTCCTCCGCCTCCGGTTCATCGACCATGGTGCGCTCAACCTCGACCAACAATTTCTGGGTCGAACTGCGCGACAATATCCGCGGCATCCTGAATTCGACCCGCCTCCAGGCCCTGAGCGAAAACGCACGCTCCGATCGTCAAGCCACCTTAAAGCAACAGCAAGAGCTTCAGATTCGCCAACTTGAGGCGGCGAGTAAAGCCACAACGGGTGCTGCACAGCTTGCGGCGGCGGTCATCACCGCACCCGGCGCAAATCCCGTGCAATCGTCTTTAGTTCCTGAAGACGTTGTAGTTAACGCTGTGTCAGGCACAATTACCATCAACGCAACCGATTACCAGCACCAACTAATCCAGAAACATCTGGATAGCGTTACCTCGGCGATCCAGCGGCAGGTGCTGATCGAAGCCACGATTGTCGAGGTTTTGCTCTCTGACGGCTTCCAGGCGGGCATTGACTGGAGTCGTCTGCCGATCAGTGGCGGTTTGTCGATCACGCAGACGCTTCTGGGCGGCTTCACCGGCGCCGCGACCGGCGCAGGCGCGAGCCCCGGCAATGCGATGACCATTGCCTACACCAACCCGACGACCAACGTCGGCAACATCAGCGGCACGGTCAAACTGCTGGAGGAGTTCGGCAGTTCCAAGGTACTGTCGAGCCCGAAGCTGATGGCGATGAACAATCAGACCGCATTGCTCAAGGTGGTCGACAACCTGGTCTACTTTGAAATCA
>JBILYA010000251.1:0-3979 GCA_044378065.1 Burkholderiales bacterium
TGCAACCTGAACCCGGACCCGTCCGGCGGCTACTGGACCGATCCGCCGCTGACCGACCGCTACTGGTATCCGCTCTATGAAAAACTGGTCGAGCTCGATGTGCCGGCGATGGTCCATGTCAGCGCTTCCTGCAACCCGGCCTTCCATTTCACCGGCGCGCACTACATCAACGGCGACACCACCGCCTTCATGCAATTCATCACCGCCAACCTGTTCAAGGATTTCCCGACACTGCGTTTCGTGATTCCGCACGGGGGCGGCGCGGTGCCTTATCACTGGGGCCGTTATCGCGGCCTTGCCCAGGACATGGGCAAACCGACGCTGCAGGAACACCTGCTGAAGAATGTATTTTTCGACACCTGCGTCTATCACCAGGCAGGCATCGACCTGCTGACCCGCGTGATTCCCGCGGACAACATCCTGTTCGCCTCGGAAATTGTTGGTGCGGTCAAAGGCATTGACCCGGAAACCGGCCACTACTACGACGACACCAAACGTTACATCGACGCCGTCACCACGCTGTCGGCTGCGGACAAGAAAAAGATTTACGAGGGCAACGTCTACAAGGTGTATCCGCGCCTTGCCACGCACATCCCGCGCTAAGAATACTCAGCCGCCGCGCTCGCTGATGACGCGACCATTGCGCTCCACCCGCGTCGTGCAGGATGTCTTGCCGCAGCTGTATTCCGTCTTCACCACATCCTTTGGTGTCACCACCACTGTGCCGCGCCCTCGATGCGCCGTGCCGGCGTCGTATTCATAGGTCACGATACCCGCCGGCTCATCGATCAGCATCGAATAGCTGACATATTCACCGAAATAAAGACCGTTGACCTTGTCCGCAATCACTTCCACGCGAAGCGGGATGCGGTTCTTGGTCGTCGGATGCGTACGGAAATAACGTTTCACCCGGTCGCCGTATTTGAACAACGGGTCCACCGCCTCAATACGCTTGAGCAGTTTCAATTCACTGGGGCGCAGCGGAACGTCTTCCATGCCCAGTCCGACAGCCTGCGCCGCTGCTGTGCCGGCACAGACCAGCAGCACCAGTGCCGCACCGATCCGCATCGCCTCAAGCCCCATTCTCGAGATCCTCATAGGCTTCCGGCGTAAAGCGTGGGCTGCAGATCGCCAGAAACACCAGATCACCCTCACCGACATTGGCAATGCGTTGCCGCACTGACGGCGGGATCAGCACCACGTCACCGGCCTGTACGTCCTGCGGCGGGTAATCCCCTATCTCGACACATCCCTGTCCGTCGAGAATCACATAACGCTCAACAGTATCGCGCACCCGGTGCCATTTGGTGGTGACGCCGGGCTCAACGCGCGCCCTTGCAATAGAGAGTTCCGGATCACTGTCATCGTTGGACAGTTCCAGAATGTGACAACCTTCATCGATAAAGACTTCAACACCAGGATGGGGACGCAGGATCGGGGCTTGCATGGCGTGGCGGACCGTTTTTCGGGATAGGTCGCGCATGATACCGGCGACCGTCCGTGGCGTGCGCATTTGAAACGGATTTCGAAACCAATATGTGGTCGGTTTTGTGCAGAGGCCGCGGCGGACTGCCATACTGCCCGCGATAACAAGCGCGCCAGCCGCCGCAGCCAGAGCGCAATTACATCATCGCGGCCCCGACACGGAGGAGTCTTGTCATGGCATGTGCACATCCTGCTGCACGGATACTGATGGCATCGGCCATCGCCTTGCTGTCGATTACGCCAGCGGCCGCCGCACAGGCCGCGCGCGGCTATCCCGAACGCCCGATCCGCCTGCTGATCGCGCAGGCCCCCGGCGGCAATGCCGACATCATCGCCCGTGCGCTGGCCGACGGCCTAGCCGAACGGCTGGGCCAGAGCATCGTTGCCGACAACCGCCCCGGCGCCAGCGGCATCATTGCTACCGAAACCACGGTGCGCGCCGCGCCTGACGGCTACACCATCCTGCTGGTGCCAAGTTCCTTCGGCGTCAATCCCGCCGTAACCCGCAAGCTGCCCTATGACCAGTTGCGCGACCTCGCGCCGATCACGCTGGTCGCCAGCGCACCGAACGTACTGGTTGTCGGCCCCGCGCTGCCAATCAAGTCGGTCGCCGACCTGGTCAAGGCTGCCAAAGCCAATCCCGGCAAACTGACCTACGGCTCCTCAGGCAATCTCGGATCCCCCCACCTCGCCGGCGAATTGTTTGAACTGATGACCGGCACCGATATGGTCCATGTGCCTTACAAGGGCGCGGCCACCGCAATGGTCGATCTGATCGGCGGCCGCATCTCGCTGTCCTTCGCCAGCCTGCCCAGCGCGATTTCGCATATCCGCGGCGGCCGGCTCACCGCGATCGCCGTAACCAGCGAAAAACGCTTTCCGCTGACGCCGGATCTGCCCACCGTCTCCGAATCCGGCCTGCACGGTTTTGAAACCACGGCCTGGCAGGGTCTGGTCGCTCCGGCGAAGACACCCTCCGCAATCATCCAGCGCCTCAACGCCGAAGCGGTGCAGGTCTTGAACCAGCCGGTAATGCGCGAACGCCTGACGCAGAACGGCGCCGTAGCCGTCGGCAGTACGCCGGAAGAACTGTGGGCCTTCGCCCGCGCGCAGATTGAAAAATGGGCAAAAGTCATCAAGGCTGCGGGCATTACCCCGAACTAAATCAACGTATCCTCAACATATCCGATTGAATACTTCAGAGTAAAAAGGAACCACCGTGGCAAACACCAACACCGGCCCGCTCTCCCGCTTTACCGTGCTCGACCTCACTCGCGCCCGCTCCGGACCCACGGCCGTGCGCCAGCTCGCCGACTGGGGCGCCAAAGTCATCAAGGTTGAAGAACTCGGCGAACAGGACGGAGACGGCAGCCCTTTCGACAAACGCCATGGCCCCGATTTCCAGAACCTGCATCGTAACAAGCGCAGCATCACGCTCAACCTGAAATCACCCGAAGGCCTTGCGGTATTCAAGAAAATGGCCGCCACTGCCGACGTCATCGTCGAGAACTACCGCCCCAAGGTCAAAGAGCGCCTCGGCATAGATTACGAGAGCATCCGCAAGATCAACCCGCGCATCGTCTACGGCAGCATCAGCGGATTCGGTCAGGACGGCCCTTACGCCGACCGCCCCGGCCTTGATCAAGTTGCACAGGGCATGAGCGGCCTGATGTCGATCACCGGCCTGCCCGGCCAGGGCCCCGTGCGCGCCGGTATCGCCATCGGCGACTCCAGCGCCGGGCTCTATCTGTCATTCGGCATCGTCACCGCGCTGCTCGAACGGGAACACACCGGCGCAGGGCAATGGGTGCACACCTCGCTGCTGCAGGCGCTGGTCGCGATGACCGACTTCCAGGCCGCGCGCTGGACCGTCGCCGGTGAAGTCGCCGGACAGGCCGGCAACAACCACCCCACGGCGATTCCCACCGGCACCTACAAGACCAGCGACGGCTATATCAACATCGCCGGTTCCGGCCAGCTCTTCGAACGCCTGTGCAAAGCCGTCGGCCTACCCGACGTGCCGAAGAACCCTGATTACTCCAATTCCAAGATCCGCTCGAAAAACCGCGATGCGCTAAACAAGATCATCGCAACGCAGATCGAAACCCGAACCTCAGCGGAATGGATCGAATCGCTGAATAAGGCCGGTGTGCCTTGCGGCCCAATTTACAAAATGAACGAAGTGTTTGCCGATCCGCAGGTGCAGCACCTGGGTCTGGCGGCGCCGGTGACGCATTACCAGTTGGGTGACATCAAGGTGGTGCGCAATGGCATCAATTTCTCGAAGACGCCGTTTGCGGTGCGCAAGGCGGCACCGGATAAGGGCGCAGAAACAGATGAAGTTCTGAAGGAGTATGGCTATACCGATGCTGAAATCGACAAACTCAAAGCTGGCGGCATCACGGCGGCAAGCCAGTAATACCTTTCTCCACCGATATTCGGCGCATTAGCGGTTTAACCGAATCACGGGATAGGTCACCAGCGGTTCCGGGCG
>JBILYA010000252.1:0-3971 GCA_044378065.1 Burkholderiales bacterium
ACAGACGGGAGGCAGTGAATGACTGATGCACCATATGGCCGGTTAAAGGCCGCATTTTTTGGCGCGATGGCGCTGATGGCCGCACCCGCAATCGCTGCGCAAGCCAAGGGGGGGGATTCTGCAGCATCCTTTCCCAGCCGGCCGCTGCGCATGATTGTGCCTTTTGCACCGCAGGGGCCCAACGACCAGTTGGCGCGCATGGTCGGCGTCAAGCTGAGTGAAGCCTGGGGGCAGCAGGTGGTGGTCGACAACCGTCCCGGCGGCGGCACCGTGATCGGTACTGAACTCGCGGTGCGCGCACCGGCTGACGGCCACACCATGCTGATGGTTTCGCTGAGCACTGCGGTGAATCCGATGCTGCAGAAAAAACTGCCTTACGACACGGCAAAAGACCTGCAGCCGCTGATCAACCTGGCGTTTTCACCGAACCTGCTGGTGACCCATCCCGGCGTTGCGGCCAACAACATTGCACAGCTGCTGGCGCTGGCCAAGGTCAAGCCGGGCAACATCATCTATGCATCCGGCGGCAACGGTTCAACCACGCATCTCGCCGCCGAATTGCTGGCCAGCATGGGCGGCGTGAAAATGACTCACGTGCCGTACAAGGGCGCCAATCCGGCAACGCTGGACCTGCTCGGGGGGCGCGTGTCGTGCATGTTCGGCACCATCCTGCCGACGCTGCCGCATGTGAAGCCCGGCAAGCTGCGTGCACTCGGCGTCAGCTCGCCCAAGCGCACCGCTGCATTGCCCGATGTGCCGGCGATTGCCGAGACGCTGCCGGGATTTGAAGCGGTGTCCTTCTATGGCGTGGCCGTACCTTCGGGCGTACCCAAGCCGGTGATGGCCAAGCTCAATGCCGAAATTGCACGCATCATCACCGCACCGGAATCCCGTGAGCAGTTGCGCCTGCAGGGCGCCGATGCCGTGGGTGATTCACAGGCTGAATTCACCGCCTTCTTCAACACCCAGATGAATAAATGGGCGAAGCTGATCCGCGAGGCCGGTATCCAGCCGGAATGATGTCGCAAGCGCATCACAATAAATATGTAATGGGTTTCGGGGAGAATCCCGGTATGAAAAAATCAAAAATGATTATCGGCCGTGCGATGACTGCTGCCTTGCTGCTGACGGTGAGTGCTGTGGCAGTGGCGCAGGCTTTTCCTTCCCGGCCGATCCGGCTGGTGGTCCCCGCCGCGCCCGGCGGCGGCACCGACATTCTGGCGCGGCTGCTGAGCCCGGAACTTACCAAACAGTTCGGCCAGCAGATCGTCATCGAGAACCGCGCCGGCGGCGCGACCATGATCGGTACCGAGTTTGTTGCGCGTTCGGCCCCCGACGGCCACACCATGGTGATCGCCACCACGCCGCACGCGATCAATCCGACGCTGTACAAAAAAGTGCCCTTCGATCCGGTGAAGGATTTCACCATGATCAGCCAGCTCGGACTGACCACGACCGTGCTGGTCGTGCATCCCTCACTGCCGGTCAATAACGTCAAGGAATTCATCGCGCTGGCCAGGGCACGCCCGGGTCAGCTGACTGCCGGCACTGCCGCCGGCAACTCCGCCTATCTCGCCGTGGAGATGCTGAAGTCGATGGCGAAGATTGATGCCGTGAATATTCCTTACAAGGGTGCCGGTCAGGCGCTGACCGATCTTGTTGCCGGACACATCCAGTTCCAGGTCAATACGCTGCTCGCGGCGAAACCGTTCATCGAGAGCGGCCGGCTGCGCGCGATCGGCGTGTGCAGCGCCAAACGTACCGATGCGCTGCCCGGTGTGCAGGCGATCGGCGAAACGCTGAAAGGGTTTGAAACCAGCGGCTGGTATGCGCTGCTCGGGCCCGCCGGCATTCCCCGCGAAACCACACTGCGCATCCATGACGGCTTCGCCAAATCGCTGCGCCTGCCGGAAATCACCAAACGTCTGGCTGATCAGGGTGTTGAAGTCACCGCCGGCACGCCGGACGAACTGAACCGCATCATGCCGCTGGAAATCAGGAAGTGGGGCGAGGTCGTCAAATCCTCGGGCGCCACACCCGGCTGACGGTCCGCTAGAAGTCGCGGTATTTGTCGCTCGCCAGCAGGCGAATGATTTCCGCGCGCAGTTCGATGATGTCGTCCTCGCGCAGCGCTTCCAGATTGCCCATCTTCTCGCGAAAGGCCTCACGCGTCGGCGGAAACGCCAGTGCATGACCGAAGGGTTGCAGCGTCGCGCCCTGCGCGCGCCCGTAGAGATGCACATGCAATTCGGCGCGCCAGTTGCCGTTGTCCTGGTAATTGATACGGCCGATGGCAATACCCTTGCGCGAGAGCACTGTTTTCATCGCTTCACCGCCGGCCATGGTCAGCTGGACCAGTTCGACCGCCTGTTCCCGGTTGAGATGCGTGCGGTCTTCAACGGCGACCTTCGGATCAATGACGATGTGGCCGCCGTCGCTGCGTGACACATGCGGCTGATCCAGCGTGCGCAGCACAAAGTGCCGCGCCTCGTAAATCACCGCCATGTTATTTTTTCAGAGAGGGCAGCGGCAGCGGTGTGCCCGGCGGCACCGGCGTGCGGTCGACGTTCAGGCACATCGACACCAGCACATAGAAGCCGTTGACCGATATCAGGTCGACCACGCCGCGTTCGCCGAAACGGGCCACGGCACGCGCATACATGGTGTCGCTGACACCCTGGGTCTGCTGCAGTTCGGAAGAGAATTCATAGACCAGCGTTTCGTCGGCATCCATGCCGGCCGGCCGTTGCCCCTGTGCGATGGCTTCAGCGATTTTCGGATCCAGACCGCCTTCGAGCGCGAGCTTGTGGTGCGCGACCCATTCGTATTGCGAAGTCCAGTTTCTCGCGGTGACGAGGATGGCGAGTTCATTGAGCTTGCCGGCCAGAGAGCTGCGGAAGCGGATTTCCTCGCCGAGTTGCTGCACCAGATTGCCGATGCCCGGGCTGCGCAGCCAGACGTTGAACGGTCCGCCGAGCGGTCCCGGTTTTGATGCGCCGGAACTGGCCAGTTTCGCGCGCGGGCCGGATTTGATCGCTTCGGTCAACGCCTGCTGATCCGGTGTCAGTTTGTCGACGGGGATCAGCGCAAAGCGGCGGGTATCGGCGGGTGCGTCATTGCTCATGAGGAGTCCTTTAAAAAAGTCAATTAAAACAGATATTTATAGCAGTATTTCGGGGTGCGCTCTGTTCAGGTGAAGTCGAGGCGCGCATCGCGCAGTACGCCGAACAACTGCACCGGATCGCGCCGCGCGATTTCCAGCGGCGGCAATGCTTCAGCCTCAAGCCCTGCGCGGTGCGCTCCCAGCGCATCCATCACCGTTGCGGAAATCACAAATTCGCCGGCGCGAGCACGATGCAGCAGACGCGCTGCAATACTGATGGTGTCGCCGATCATCATCAGTGGCGCACTACCGGCGATGCCGATCACCGCATCGCCCGCATGCAGGCCCATGGCGACAGCGGCACGAATGCCGAAGTCGCGCGTCCAGGATTCTTCGATGACATCGAAATCACTCTGGATTTCCTGCGCGGCCTGCACCGCCTGTTTTGCACGGTCGGGACCCATGAAAAAAGCCATCAGCGTGTCGTTGAGCACATTGTGTACGGTGCCGCCGTTGCGTTCGATGGCAGAGCGTACCAGATCAAAAAATACGGATGCCTGCTTCAGAACGACTTCCGGTCGCAGCATTGCCGAGGTGCGCGTGAACCCGCGGGTTTCCGCGAACAGGATGACCGCAGGCAGTCTTGCGGGTATGGTCATCGCGGTGATCTTCGCGGTCATGCGGTTTGTTCCCCGTGTGGACTGCTGGCGGGCTGCACGGCCATTATAACGGCCGCTGTGACTGCACTCAGTCGCGCAGCGAAAAACCAAGCCCCGGCGCGTCGGCGACATGCAGACTGCCTTCGCGAAAGTCCGGATGCGTTGCAAACCGCGTGCGCAGCGCGGCATGCGCGCCGTGCACTTCAAGC
>JBILYA010000253.1:0-3967 GCA_044378065.1 Burkholderiales bacterium
CACGCCATTTATTGCTGTTAACGCCGATGTCTACAGCGACTACGATTTTGCCGCGCTGGTGCTGGCGGCGCAGCGCCTGCGTGCGACGGGACCACTGGCGCATCTGGTGCTGGTCGACAATCCGCCGCAGCATCCGCGCGGTGATTTCGCGCTGAAAAATGACCGCGTTCAACGCGACGGCGCTGCAAAATTCACGTTCAGCGGCATGGGCGCCTATCACCCGGCCTTGTTCGCGGACGTCACCCGCGGTGCGCGCGCACGACTCGCCGATCTGCTGATCGCTGCAATGCCGGCGGGGCAGGTCACCGGGGAGCATTATCGCGGACGCTGGCATGACATCGGCACGCCGGAGCGGCTGGCGGCGGTGGACCGGGCGGCCCGCGGCGGCTGACCCGTTTTCCGCGTCGTTCCTGCGGGTGCGACGGCTATAATCATTCCATGTCTGCCGCCATTGACGCATCGATTTACGCCCGCCGCCGCGCCTGTCTTGCAGCGCGCCTGGGCAAGGGTGTGGCCATCGTGCCAACCGCACCGGAATGCCTGCGCAACCGCGATGCCCACTATCCCTACCGTTATGACAGTTATTTCTATTACCTGACCGGATTTCGCGAACCGGAAGCGGTACTGGTGCTGGTCGGCGGCGATACCCCGCGCAGTATCCTGTTCTGCCGCGACAAAAATGCGGAGCGCGAAATCTGGGATGGTTATCGCTACGGTCCCGACGCCGCGCGCACAACCTTTGCATTCGACGAAGCCTGCAGCATCAGCGAACTCGACACCCGCATGCCGGATCTGTTGGCCGACCGGCCGGCGGTACAGGTGCATCTCGGCAGTGATCCGGTATGGGACGGCCGGGTGCTCGGCTGGATCAATGCCGTGCGCAGCCGCGCGCGCAGCGGTGTTGCGGCGCCCGGTGATCTCCGCGATGTGCGCGTGCTGCTTGATGAAATGCGCCTGATCAAGGACGGGCATGAAATCGCGCTGATGCGCAGGGCCGGCGAGATCTCCGCCGCCGCCCATCGTCGCGCGATGCAGACGGCGCGACCTGGCGCCACCGAATACGAGGTCGAGGCCGTGCTGCAGCACGAGTTCCGCCATCACGGAGCCCAGGCACCGGCCTACACATCGATTGTCGCCGGCGGCGCCAATGCCTGCGTGCTGCATTACGTTGAAAACAATGCGGCGCTGGCCGATGGCGACTTGCTGTTGATTGATGCCGGTTGCGAACTGGATGGTTATGCCTCCGACATCACCCGCACGTTCCCGGTGAACGGCCGCTTCAGCAGTGCACAGCGCGAGGTCTATGAACTGGTGCTGGCGGCGCAGGCCGCGGCGATTGCCGCGGTCAAACCCGGCGCGCACTGGAATACACCGCATGACGCCGCCGTTGCCGTGCTGGCGCAGGGCTTTATCGATCTGAAACTGCTCAGCGGTACGCTGGATGCTGTACTGGAGCAGGAAAGCTACAAACAGTTCTACATGCACCGCACAGGCCACTGGCTGGGGCTGGATGTGCACGACGCCGGCGAATACAAAACCGGCGGCGAATGGCGCGAATTGCAGCCCGGCATGGTGCTGACTGTGGAGCCCGGCTGTTATATCCGGCCGGCGCCGGGTGTGCCCGAAGCCTTCATCAATATCGGCATTCGCATTGAAGACGATGCGCTGGTGACCGATGACGGTTGCGAGATTCTCAGCGCCGCGGCGCCAAAGAGTGTGGCGGATATCGAGGCGTTGATGCGCGACCGTAATGACTGACTCTGCTGCCGGCATTGTGACTGCCGAAGCCGAAACCGCCGATGTCGTCATCATCGGTGGCGGCCCCGTCGGCAGCGCGCTGGCGCTGGCCTTGCAGCCGACCGGATGGCGCGTGGTGCTGCTCGAAGCACGCATCGCCGCTACGAGCGATGCGCGGCCGCTGGCTCTTTCCTACGGCACCCGTCTGATTCTGGAGCGGCTCGGTGTTTGGTCGGCACTCGCCGCGAACGCGACGCCGATTCGCCATATCCATGTCTCGCAGCAGGGTGGATTTGGTCGTGTCGGCCTTGAGGCCGCGGAAGCCGGCTTGCCCGAGCTGGGTTATGTCATTGATTACAGTGCGCTGGTGCGCGAACTCGCCGGTGCGGCTGAAGCCTCTGCCGCCGATTGCCGCATCGGTGCCCGCGTCGAAGCCTGGCAGGGCGGGTCGTCTGCTCGGGTGCAGTACGAGATGAACGGCGTGCAGCAGATATTGACCGCGCCGCTGATCGTGGTTGCCGACGGCAGTGGCGTTACGGATGCTGAAGTTGTGGACTATCAGCAGTGTGCGGTGACGGCGCGCGTGGTGAGTGAGCGCCCGCATAACAACAGGGCCTTTGAACGGTTTACACCGCATGGCCCGCTGGCGCTGCTGCCGGACGGCGCAGGCTGGGCACTGGTGTGGACTACATCGCCGACGCGCGCCCAGGTCCTGTGCGAACTGGATGAACAACAGTTTCTCGATGAATTGCGCGCCGAGTTCGGCTCACGTGTCGGCGATTTCACCGGCGTCAGCGGCCGAGCGGCGTATCCGCTGAAATTGCGCCGTGCACCGCGTACGGCGCCGGAGCATACGGTTTTGATCGGCAATGCGGCGCAGACGCTGCATCCGGTGGCCGGGCAGGGCTTCAACCTGGGGTTACGCGATGCCTGGGAATTGGCTGAACACGCGCTGAGTGCCCATGCGACGCCGGGGACTGCAGCCTGGCTGCAGGCTTATCACAAGCGACGCAATGTGGATCGCGGCGGCGGCATCGGCATTACCCACACGCTGGTCCAGTTGTTTTCCAATGATCTGCCGCCTTTACGCGTCGCACGCGGGCTGGGTCTGACGCTGCTGGGTTGTCTGCCGCCGCTGAAAAACTTCCTGGTGCGCCGCATGACCTTTGGCGCGCGCGGCTGATACCGCATCGCGAGTACTGTTACGCGTCCGCAGTTTGCCGTGCGCACTGCAGGTAGCGTTCCAGCAATACGCAGTAACTGCGCGGATTCAATGCGGATTTGACCGGAGGTCCGCAGCCCCGTGGTGCAAAGAACACGCCTGCCCAAAAAATAGGCAATTTCTTCTTTGCACACCGCGCCAGTGTGATTACAATTGCGCCCTTTCCCCGTACACCCACACAAAGAACAAGTCCGGTGCGCATCGGCCCCTACCAACTGAAGAACAATCTCATCGTCGCGCCAATGGCCGGTGTTACGGATCGTCCGTTCCGCCAGTTGTGCAAGCTGATGGGTGCGGGCATGGCCGTGTCGGAGATGGTGGCGAGTAATTCATTGCTGTGGGGTTCGGCAAAAACACTGCGCCGGGCCAATCATGAAGGCGAAGTCGATCCGATCTCGGTGCAGATCGCCGGCGCCGATCCGCAGATGCTGGCTGACGCCGCCCGTTACAACGTCGACCAGGGCGCGCAGATCATCGACATCAATATGGGCTGCCCGGCAAAGAAGGTCTGCAATGTCATGGCCGGCTCGGCGCTGCTCAAGGACGAGCCGCTGGTCGCACGCATTCTCGAGGCCGTAGTTGGTGCCGTCGATGTACCGGTGACATTGAAAATCCGCACCGGCTGGGACCGTGATCACCGCAACGCCATCATCGTCGCACGCATCGCCGAACGTGCCGGTATCCAGGCGCTGGCGATCCACGGCCGCACCCGCGCCTGCGGTTACAGCGGTGAAGCCGAATACGACACCATCGCTGCAGTGAAAAGCGAAATCGCCATTCCGGTGATTGCCAATGGCGATATCACCACGCCGGAACGCGTCAAACATGTCCTCGAATACACCAAGGCCGATGCCGTGATGATCGGCCGCGCGGCACAGGGCCGGCCGTGGATGTTCCGCGAGATCAGCCATTTTCTGGAAACCGGCGCGCATCTGCCGCCGCCCGAAGTCGCCGAAATTCACCGCGTGCTGGTCGGGCACCTGAACGATCTGTATTCGTTCTACGGCG
>JBILYA010000254.1:0-3966 GCA_044378065.1 Burkholderiales bacterium
ATAGCGAGCGCCAAGGAAGTCCGGGATTGTGAACTGACCGAACTTGCGCAGATAGGGTGCGAGGAACAGCGCCACCAGGCAGTAGCCACCGGTCCAGCCCATGACGAAGGCAAGGCCGTCATAACCCGACAGGAACAATGTGCCGGCCATGCCGATGAAGGAGGCCGCGCTCATCCAGTCCGCGCCGGTCGCCATGCCGTTGAACAGGGCGGGGACCCGCCGTCCAGCGACATAGTATTCCGACACTTCGGCGGTGCGGCTCATGATGCCGATGCCGGCATACAGTGCCACGGTTGCAAACAGGAATACGTAGCCGATCCATACTTTAGGCAGGCCCATCTGCTCTGCTATGGCGAGAGCTACCAGGAACACCAGAAAACCGCCAACGTACCAAGTGTAGGTTTTCTTCAGTTGCTGGTTGAATGCCTTTTGCGAAAATGTGCTCATCCCAGGTCTCCTTCGTCGACGTCATATTCCTTGTCGAGCTTTTTCATGTACAGCGCATAGACGCCGATGATTGCCACGTAGATGATCAGCGAACCCTGGGCTGACATATAAAAGCCCAGCGGGAATCCGAGGAACGTGATGTCGTTCAGTGCGCGTGCGTTCCAGCCGACAATGAACGTGGCGATGAACCAGATTCCGAGCAGAATCGCCGTGACGATCAGGTTCTTCCGCCAGTAATCTTCGTGACGTTGGGATAGCTTCATGCAACCCTCCTTTGGTTAAAATTCTGATGGGAGATCGAGGCGGTTTCCGCCTTGTTTTTATTGAAATTTCCCATCGACATCCTATTGAAAAATGCTTACAAAATCCTGAACTGAGGCCCTACAATGGCGTGGCCTCGCCGGATTGGATGGTGAGTGCAGCGGTCAAAATAATATTGTTTATAAACAAATACATATGATATTTCTATCGGAGGGGGTTGGATGCGCATTCTGATCAGCGAGGACGATGCCGCGCTGGCGGAAGCGTTGCGTTTTGCGCTGACACAGTCAGGATTCGCGGTGGACTGGGTGGCCAATGGACTGGATGCCGACGAAGCCCTTAAAGGGGCGGAATTCGGCCTGCTGATTCTGGATATCGGACTGCCCAAGATTGATGGGCTCGAGGTTCTGCGCCGGTTGCGGCGCCGCAACTCGACACTGCCAGTGTTGATCCTTTCCGGGCGTGAGGAACCTGAAGAAAAAGTCGCCGGGTTGGATCTGGGGGCTGATGATTACCTGGTCAAACCGTTCAGCCTGAATGAGCTTCAGGCCCGGGTAAGGGCTTTGCTGCGCCGCGGACATGGGGTGGCAACACCGGTACTGACCTACCGCGAATTGAGCTTCGATCCCGCAACCCGAACCGCGTCGATCAGCGGTCACGCCTTGCCGTTGTCTCTGCATGAGCTGAGCGTGCTCGAAGTGCTGGTGAGGCGGTTTGGCCGGCCGGTGAGCAAGGAGCAACTGGTCGAGCAGATTTATACCTACGACCAGGAAGTCAGCCATAACGCCATCGAAGTCTATGTGCACCGTCTGCGCAAAAAGATCGGTACCACCGGTCTGGTGGTGCGGACCTTGTACGGCAGGGGCTACGCGCTCGATTACGTCGAGCAGTAAGGTTCAGCCGGCAGGATTGCCGGGGGTGAGCAGGGCACGGATTTTTTCCATCAATTCCCGGGTTGAGAACGGTTTGGTCAGGAAGGCATCCGCACCCAGCGACAAGCCTTTTTCAACCTCGCTGTCGCGGCCGCGTGCAGTGACCATCATGATCCGTGTGTTGCGCAGCGCAGGGTTGGCGCGCATCTGCCGGCAGACTTCAAAACCGTCGATCAGCGGCAGCATGACATCCAGCAAAACCAGATCGGGGGCGCGGGCAGCGGCCGATTTAAGGGCCGCGGCCCCGTCCTTTGCAGTGGCGACGCTGAAACCCTCCTGTGTCAGCAGAAATTCCAAAGACAGCAGGATGCTTTCCTCGTCCTCTACGATCAATGCATGTACGGGCATGAGGATCAGGCTGCGAGAAACGCCAGCTTGCTGCGCGGCAGCGGCAATGTGAACGAAAAGGTTGAGCCGATTCCCGGTGTACTGACCACCCACAGGCGTCCTTTGTAGTGCTGTACGATCTCCCGGGAAATGGCGAGACCCAGACCGCTGCCTTTGGGTTTGCCCGACGTAGTGTCACTGACCTGGCGGAATTTTTCGAAAATGAACGACTGGTCATTGGCACTGATGCCGATGCCGTTATCGGCAATTTCAATTCGCAATGCGATTTCCTCGACAATGACCGAGACATGAACCCTGCTGTCCGGTTTGTCGCAGAAATTCGCGGCATTCGACAGCAGGTTGAGAACGACCTGGAAAATCCGGTCACGGTCTGCGTAAACCACAGGCAGTGCGTCCGGGAGTCCGGTTGTGAGCTTGATGCCGCGTTCCTTGTAGACCTGACTGAGGGCAGTTGCGGCATCTTCAATGACTTCGCGCATGTCCAGTGCACTGGGATGCCATTCAGCGGCGCCGGATTCGATTTTGGCAAGATCCAGCACCTGATTGATCAGGCGCGTCAGCCGCTCGGATTCACGGGTGATGATGCCGAGGAATTTCGCGCGTTGCGCGGTTTCGAGGTTGGGGTTATCGCCGAGAATCTCTGAGAAGGCGCGAATTGAAGTCAGCGGCGTACGCAGTTCGTGGGTGACTGTGGAAATGAAGTCATCCTTCAGTCGATCCAGTTCCTGAAGCCGCTGGTTGGCGCCGCGCAGCTCATTGGTGGCTGCTTCCAGCTCGCGCGATTTCTGTTCCAACTGGCGGCTGTAGGCCAGTGCCTGCGAAGCTTCGTCGATGATGGTCATCACCTCCTCGAGAGCGAGTGGCTCCTCGATCACGACCGAAGCCACCATGTCTCGTGCGGAGGCGCTGCCGATGGCGCCGGCGATTTGCGACTCGACGTAATGCACCAGTACGGCGTTCGCAGTCAGTTGATCGACGCCGTTGATGCCCTGGCTGCGTGCATAAGCGGCAAATGATTCGCTGGCGCGTTCAGGTCCGATAAACCGGCCGAGCAGGGTCTGCAGGTCGGCTACCGTCGCGCTGCCACGCCAGAACCGGGGGCCGCTGCCGGCGGCGACGTGGCGTAGAACATCGACGAACAGATTGGCCTGGCTGTGCTCCGCCGCGGTCGGCCGCCTCCAAAGCGACACGCTGACATAAAGGCCGATGTTGGCGATCATGCTCCAGAACAGGCAGTGCGAGATTTCGTCCATGCCCTGCAGGCCGAACAGCTGCTGCGGTTTGAACAGGTCGATGCCGAGAATCCCTTCAGTGAGGAAGGTGATCGGCAGCCATCCGGATTTGGCAAAGGAGGGCAGCAGCAGGGAATACAGCCAGATCAAAAAGCCGGCGCTCAATCCGGACAGCGCGCCAAGGCGTGTGCCGCCTTTCCAGAACAGGCCGCCGAGCATGGCCGGTGCAAACTGTGCGACGGCCGAGAACGAAATCAATCCGATGGATACCAATGCATAGGCTTCACCGGCAAGGTAGAAATAAACATATCCCAATACCAGCACAAACACGATGGCGGCACGGCGGATGCCGATCAGCAGATTGGACAGGTCTGCGCGTTCGGTCAGTCGCAGGGCTTTCAGACGCAGCAGGATGGGCATTACCAGGTCATTACAGACCATGGTCGACAAGGCGATGGTTTCGACAATGACCATGCCGGTGGATGCGGAGAGGCCGCCGACAAAGGCGAGCAGGGCCAGCCAGGTTCTTCCCTCCGACAGGGGCAGTGTCAGCACGAAGGTGTCTGCATCGACAGTGCCTGCCGGGAAATGCATCATGCCGCCGAGCGCAATGGGCAACACGAAAATATTGATCGCCAGCAGGTACAACGGAAACAGCCAGATGGCTTTGTTGAGATGGCGTTCATTGACGTTTTCAACAACGGCGACCTGGAACTGCCGTGGCAGCAGGATAATGGCCAGCATCG
>JBILYA010000255.1:0-3959 GCA_044378065.1 Burkholderiales bacterium
ATTTTCCGGGCGAATATCGAAAACAGCGACAAACCGCTGGTGTCTTGGCAGGCACATACGGTGAAAGCCGGCGAAAAACCGGAAAAAATCGCCGCCAGCTACGGCATGAGCGTGAACGAACTGAAGCAGGTCAACAACATCACCTCCAGCAACACGTTCCGCACCGGGCTGCCGCTGCTGGTGCCGGTCAAGGACGGCGCAACGCCTAACCTGCCCGATCTGCCGGCGACACCGGTGTCTCTGCCCAAAGCCTACAAGACTGCACGCACCACCCACGCAAACACCGGCAGCAAGCCGGTGAAACACGCCACAAAAACCACGGCCGCCAAACGTTCCCCGGCGAAACGCGCCACGACCCCGGTCAAAGCGACGCCCAAGCCCAAGCAGAGCAAGCCCGCAGTCGTCGCCTCGCAAACCCGTCGTTAATCAGTCTTGCTGCAGAGATGGCAGCGCACCCGGTGGGTTGCGCTGAGAAGCCGTTCGTCCGGGTAGTCGGCAGGACATGCGGCCACGGCCACACCGCAGCGCGGATGAAAGTGGCAGCCCGCCGGTGGGTTGACCGGTGACGGCAGATCACCCGTCAGGCGCAACACCGGCCTCACCGCCTGCGGATCCGCGACCGGCACCGCAGCCAGCAGCGACTGTGTGTAGGGATGCTGTGGCGAGCGCAGCACGTCATCCACCGAACCCTGCTCGACGATGCGTCCCAGATACATCACCGCCACCTCATCGGCCATGTAATCGATGACAGACATGTTGTGGCTGATGAACAGATAGGCCAGCCCCTTCTCGCGCTGCAGGCGTTTCAGCAGATTGAGAATCTGCGCCTGCACCGATACATCCAGCGCGCTGGTCGGCTCATCACAGACAATCAGTCGCGGTTCAACGGACAGGGCACGGGCAATCGCGATGCGCTGGCGCTGGCCGCCGGAAAATTCATGGGGATAACGGCCTTTGACTTCGGGCGACAATCCCACCTCGGTCAGCAAGGCGTCAATGCGCTGCTGGCGGTCCGCAGCGCCGCTGCCGACATCCAGCGCGAGCAGTCCTTCCTCCAGCGCATCCCCGATGCGCACGCGCGGATTGAGTGAGGCGTAAGGATCCTGAAAAATGATCTGCACATCGCGACGCCGGCGACGCAGCGCGTCGCGGCCGAGGGCGAGAAAATCCTCTCCACCCAGCAAGACCTGCCCGCCGGTGGGCGCCACCAGCCGCAACAGGCCTTTACCGACCGTGGTCTTGCCGCAGCCCGACTCACCGACCAGTCCCAGCGTCCTGCCCGGAAAAATATCCAGCGTCACACCATCGACCGCGCGCACATGGCCGGATACCCTTTGCAGCAGGCCCTTGCGGATCGGGAAATGCACCTGCAGATCCTTCACCTGCAACAAGGCGGCGCTGCCCTCGTCTTCCACTCGCCGCGCCGCGATCTGCGCACCTGAGCCGGCGGCGGTCGCCGACTTCGCCACAGACGCCCCGTCAGCATCGGCATATAAATGGCATCGGGCATCATGCCGCTCGCCCACCGCATGCCAGGACGGCACCGTAACGGCGCAATGCGGCAGCACGCGGTCACAGCGCTCGGCAAAACGACAACCGGCAAAGATCCGGCTGAGCGGCGGCACCGCACCCGGTATCGCCGCCAGCAGGCGATTGCGACCGGCGCGTTCCGGCAGCGAATCAAATAGCTTGCGTGAATACGGGTGAGCGGGACCGTCGAAGAAGGTCTGCACCGGCCCCGTCTCGATGATTTCCCCGGCATACATAACCGCCACCTGCTGGGCCATCTGCGCAACGACGCCGAGATCGTGGGTGATCAGCAGCATCGCCATGCCGCGTGAACGCTGCAGGTCGCGAAGCAGCTCCAACACCTGCGCCTGAACCGTGACATCGAGCGCGGTAGTCGGCTCATCGGCGATCAGCAGCGCGGGGTCGCAGGCCAGCGCCATCGCGATCATCACCCGCTGCTTCATGCCGCCGGAGAGCTGGAAGGGATATTCGCCGACGCGCCGCGATGCATCAGGCATGCGTACCGCCTCCAGCAGTTCGATCACCCGCACATCGACCGCAGCCCCGGTCAGTGCCGTATGCCGGCGCACCGATTCGGCAATTTGCGCACCGATCGTCATCACCGGATTCAGCGACAGGCCGGGTTCCTGGAAGATCATCGCCACACGACGCCCGCGCACATCACGCATCTGCGCTTCCGGCAGTGCCAGCAGGTTTTCGCCGTCAAGTTCCACCGTGCCGCCGCCAATTGCCGCGGCATCCGGCAGCAGACGCATGATCGACAGTGCCGTCATCGATTTACCGCAACCCGACTCACCGACCAGCGCAAAAGTCTCACCGGCGGCAATATCAAAAGACACACCATCAACGGCGCGCACCGGCGGACCTTCACCGCGGATCTGCGTACGCAGGTCACGCACACTCAACAATATTTTCTTGCTCATGCCGCCGCCCTCACCAGCCGAGGGTCAAAGGCATCGCGTACCGCATCGGCAAACAGGTTCGCGGCAAGAACCAGCGCAAGCATGAACACGAAGGCCGCCGCGAGCGACCACCAGACCATGGGCTCGCGCGCCATTTCCAGGCGCGCGCTGTTGATCATCGTGCCGAAGCTGATCATCGACGGGTCGACGCCGACCCCGACATAGGACAGCACCGCTTCCGCCAGCACCAGACCGCTGAAATCCATGACCAGCGCAATCATCACGATATGCATCACGTTGGGCATCACATGGCGCATCATGATGCGCCAGTGCGAGACGCCAAAGGCATGCGCCGCCTGGATGTATTCGAGTTCACGCAACTTCAGCGTCTCGCCGCGCAGCAGCCGGCACAGCCCCGTCCAGCTGGTCACGCCGAGGATCACGCACAACGCGACGAGGCGCACATCGGCGCGGATTTCGCTGCTCGGAAACAGCGACGCATTGTTTTCGATATAGACCTGCATCATCAGCACCGCGGCAGCGATCAGCAGCACCCCGGGAATCGAGGACAAGGTTGTATAGAGGTACTGGATCATGTCGTCCACCCTGCCTTTGAAATAACCTGCCATCACCCCGAGCAGCAGCGCAAAGGGCAGCATCACCAGCGTTGCCAGTGTACCGATCACCATGCCGGTGCGGATGCTTTTCAGCGCCTGGTACAACACGTCCTGTCCGACCTTGTCGGTGCCGAACACATGGTAATACGGCGCCAGCGCGATGACCGGCCCGGCAAACACCGCGAGCGCCGCCAGTGCACACAGCGCCGCGCGCCAGGGTATTGCCGTGCGACCGCGCCAGATATCGCCCCAGGACTGCTCAATGCCGTTGCCGTTGCCGCTGCGCTGCGCCACTGCTGCGCTTAGCGCCACCGAAACGGTGAACCAGATCAGCAGTGCCACCGCCAGTCCGCGGAATCCGCGCAATGTGACATCCCCCTCCCAGTCAGCCCCGGGATTTTTCAGATGTGCCCCGCCATGCCGCAGTCGAGGAAAATCGCGCACTTCACGGCCGTCAGGCAGCAACATGGTTTCCTTGGCATACAGATGCGTAGCCAGCGGTGCGGAATAGGTTTTTTCGCGTTTCACGCGCAGGGGCTGCAAGGCAAGATCCAGCAAGCTGCGCAATTCCGTGGCGTAAGCCACCTTGCCGTCCTGCGGCGGCAATGCCGGGCGGTAATGCACGGAATCGAGCAGGCCAGCCAGCACAAAAGCGGCGAGAATCACCGCCGCCGCCATGCCGCTGGCACTACGGCTGACCCGGGACCATGGCGCACGCAGATGCGGCCGGGCTCGCGCGTATGCCGCATACCCGATCACGGCCGCCACCAGCAGCCAGACCAGCGCATCCGTCCACAGCAGCTCGAAGCGGAAAGGCAGCAGGTTCATGAGAAACGCACCCGCGGATCGACCAGCGTATAGGACAGGTCGGTCATGATCAGACCGATCACATAAAGCACCGAACCGAGAA
>JBILYA010000256.1:0-3957 GCA_044378065.1 Burkholderiales bacterium
GAAGTTCTCCATGATGATGTCGCATTTCTTCAGCAGATCAATGAAGACCGTTTTGCCTTCCGGGTTCTTCATGTTCACCGTGATCGAACGCTTGTTGCAGTTGAGCATGGTGAAATACAGGCTGTCGGCATTCGGCACGTCGCGCAGCTGGCCGCGCGTTGCATCACCCTGCGGCGGCTCGAACTTGATCACGTCCGCGCCCATCCACGCCAGCAGCTGCGAGCACGTCGGGCCCGCCTGCACGTGGGTCATATCGAGAATCCGAACACCTTTTAATGCTTCCATTCTTGATCTCCAAAAAATTCTGCGGCAGAAAAAAGGCTGCCTGCCCGTTATGTTCGCCGCGCGGATCGCGGCGGAAAGGCCGTCTGCACAATTTTAAATGCAGTCGCGCCCATCCCCCATAATGCGTTACCGGGAAGAGTGGGCGCCACTATAGGTAATGGCCATCGTGCCGGCCTTGACCGGAGTCAAGATTCCACACCAAAAATTTACCTAATAAACAAATAGTTATAAAATTCCGCCCCCTGCTTTCGATTCCATTTTCTGCCGCCCATGACCCAACTCGCACTGCATCCCCAGTCCAAAATCATCCGCCTGCAACTGCGGCAGAACATGGTTTTGAAAAACCTGGGCGCGGCGCAGTGGAACGAATTCGAGCCGCTGCTGGAAATCACCGATTACGCCAAAGGCGAAACCCTCGAGCATCAGGGAACGCACTCGATGGAGCAGTACTTCATTATCGACGGCATCCTCAAACGCACGGTTTCCAATGCCCAGGGTAAGGAAATGATCCTGCGTTTCGCTGCGGAAAGCGACATCGACACCAGCTACGCAGCATGGCGCCTCAAGACACCCATGCCCTACTCGATCCGCGCGGTGACCCGCGTGCGCGCCGCCAAGCTGTCGATGCTGCAGTGGGCGGCTTTCCTCGAGCGCCACGCCAGAATCAAGGGCGAATTCGAACTGGAGGTGATGCGCCTGATGAGCGAAGTCATGGCTCACACCATCACCCTGCATCTGCTGGATGCGCCGGGACGGGTGCAGCGCTTCATGCGCAAAAACACCGAACTGGGCGAACGCCTGCCCAAAAAAGAACTCGCCTCCTACCTGAATCTGTCCCCGGAAACGCTGAGCCGGCTGAAACGGCGCGGGAAAATCTGACCGGCGTCTGGACTGCGCGCCAGTGTCACTTTGATGCATTGCAATACCAGGGGATTCCGGGGATAGACCGGTCTGTGGCAGAACAAAAATTGACCGGGGTCAAGAGCGCAGACCTGTACCCGCCCCTATGATACGGGCCTGCTATTTACAGCCACGTCCCCGGGGCGTGGATCCGCCGCAAATACTGCAACACCGCATGGCCCGCCGCGGCGGAAATAAAAATACGAAACCCTGTTCAATTGACGGCAAGAACGCGAGGCATCCCGACATGACGACCGACACGCAATCACAAGAAATGACCGACGGCTTCAACCTGGTCATCGATGCGCTGAAACTCAACGGCATCGACACCATTTTCGGTCTGCCCGGCATTCCGATCACCGACCTCACCCGCAAGATGCAGGCCGCAGGAATGCGCATGATTTCGTTCCGCCACGAACAGAACGCCGGCAATGCCGCGGCGATCGCCGGCTTCCTGACGCAGAAGCCCGGTATCTGCCTGACGGTGTCCGCCCCCGGTTTTCTCAACGGCCTGAATGCACTGACCAATGCCACCACCAACTGCTTTCCGATGATCCTGATCAGCGGCTCGAGCGAGCGCGAGATCGTCGACCTTCAGCAGGGTGACTATGAGGAGATGGACCAGCTGGCCATCGCCAAACCGCTGTGCAAGGCCGCCTACCGCGTACTGCATGCCGAAGATATCGGCATCGGCGTCGCGCGCGCCATCCGCGCCGCAGTCTCCGGACGTCCCGGCGGCGTCTATCTCGATCTGCCGGCCAAGCTGTTCGCGCAGAGCATCGACGCGGCCGCGGGCAAGGCCTCGCTGATCAAAGTGGTCGATCCGGCGCCGCGCCAGATCCCGGCTCCCGATGCGGTTCAACGCGCACTGGACCTGCTGAAAACCGCAAAACGTCCGCTGATCATCCTGGGCAAAGGCGCAGCCTACGCCCAGGCCGATGACGACATCCGTGCGCTGGTCGAAAAGACCGGCATCCCCTACCTGCCGATGTCGATGGCCAAAGGCCTGCTGCCGGACACACACAAACAATCCGCAGCCGCAGCACGTTCCTACGTGCTGCCGGAAGCCGACGTCGTGATGCTGATCGGTGCGCGCCTGAACTGGCTGCTGTCGCACGGCAAGGGAAAAACCTGGGGCGGCAAGGACCACAAGGCCTGGGGTAGCCAGAAATACATCCAGGTTGATATCTCGCCGCAGGAAGCCGACAGCAATGTACGCATCGACGCGCCGGTGGTCGGTGATATCGGTTCCTGCGTTGCCGCCATGCTCGGCGGCATCAAGGCTGCAGGCGCCGGATGGCCGCAGCCCTCGGGTGACTGGCTGGGCGCGATCGACGAGCGCAAGACCAAGAACATCGGCAAGATGGCCGAGACCCTGGCCAAAAACCCGTCGCCGATGAATTTCCACAGCGCGCTGAACGTGATGCGCGACATCATCAAGGACAACCCCGATGCGATGCTGGTCAACGAAGGCGCCAACGCGCTGGACTTCACGCGCAGCATCGTCGACATGTACAAGCCCCGCAAACGCCTCGACGTCGGCACCTGGGGCGTGATGGGCATCGGAATGGGCTTTGCGGTTGCCGCCGCCGTGGTCAGCGACAAGCCGGTGATTGCCGTGGAAGGCGACAGCGCTTTCGGTTTCTCCGGCATGGAAGTCGAGACCATCTGCCGCTACAACCTGCCGGTCTGCGTGGTCGTCATGAACAACAACGGCGTTTACAAGGGCACTGACGTCAATCCGACCGGCGGCCCGGACGTCGCGCCGACCGTGTTCGTGAAGGACGCACGCTACGACAAGATGATGGAAGCCTTCGGCGGCGTCGGCGTCTATGCCAAGACGCCTGAGGAATTGCGCAAAGCGGTGGAAGAAGCTGTCCGCTCACGCAAACCGACGCTGGTCAATGCCGTCATCGACGAAACCGCAGGTACCGAAAGCGGCCGTATTACCAGCCTGAATCCGACGGCGGCCAAAAAGAAGTAAGTACAGTAAACACCAAAACAAAAACCCCCGGTCAGGGCTGGTGCCCGGACCGGGGGTTTTTATTGGAATTTCTATTGAAAACAGGTCAGGCCGCGCTCTTGCGCAACTGGGTCATCAATTTGCCCATCACCGGCCACACCAGCATCAGTAGGCCAAGCCCCATGATGCTGCCGACCAGCCAGTTCGAGAAAAAGATCCGCATGTCACCCTGCGACATCAGCATCGCCTGACGGAATGCGCCCTCGGCCTGATCGCCCAGCACCAGAGCCAGCACCAGCGGCGCCAGCGGGTAGGACAACTTCTTGAACGCGTAACCCATCACACCGAACAGCAGCATCAACCATATGTCGAGCATGGCGTTATGCACAGTGTAGGCGCCGATCGCGCAGATCACGATAATCACCGGCGCGATGATTGAAAACGGTACCCGGAGGATCGCTGCAAACAGCGGCACGCAGGTCAGCACAATGATCAGACCGGCAATGTTGCCGAGATACATGCTGGCAATCAGGCCCCAGACAAAATCTTTCTGTTCGACGAACAGCAGCGGGCCGGGCTGCAGACCCCAGATCAGCAGGCCACCAAGCAGCACGGCAGCAGTCGGGGAACCGGGAATACCCAGTGACAGCATCGGCAGCAGGGCTGCGGTGCCGGCCGCGTGCGCGGCTGTTTCCGGCGCGATCACGCCCTCGGCCTGCCCGGTGCCGAATTTGGCGCCGTCGGGCGACATGCGCTTGGCAATGCCGTAACTCATGAAGGATGCCGGCGTCGCACCGCCCGGAGTGATG
>JBILYA010000258.1:0-3947 GCA_044378065.1 Burkholderiales bacterium
GATGCCAGCTACACGCTGGTTCAGGTTTCGGTCAACGACTTGATCATGGTGATTGCATTCGCGCCGATCGCCGCTCTGCTTCTGGGCGTCACCGTTCTTACGGTTCCCTGGGCTACGCTCCTGCTGTCCACGGTGCTGTATGTATTGCTGCCCTTGCTCGCCGGTCTGGCCACGCGCAGCGCCTTGAATGGACGTTCTACCAATGCTGTTGGCGATTTTGTCGCCCGACTCAAGCCGTGGTCGGTGATCGGGCTGATCGGCACGGTCGTGCTGTTGTTTGGCTTTCAGGCTGAAACCATTGTCCGGCAACCGGCGATCATCGGACTGATCGCGGTACCGTTGATCGTTCAGACCTTCGGAATATTCTTTATTTCCTGGCGGGCGGCGCAATGGATGAAACTGCCGCATGATGTCGCCGGGCCGGCCTGTCTGATCGGTACCTCCAATTTTTTTGAACTGGCGGTTGCAGTGGCCATTTCACTGTTCGGAATGCAGTCGGGTGCCGCCCTTGCTACCGTGGTGGGTGTCCTGGTGGAAGTACCGGTCATGCTGGCGCTGGTTGCCATGATCAACGCAAGACGCCCCCACGGGCTTTGATGGCCGCAGCGCTCAAATTCCGATAAAGCCCCCCACCGGTCAAATAACCCCGGTTGGTCCAAAGGTCCCGCCCCTTCCGCATCAACACGGTTTGCGATCCGGGTTTCACGCGCTGACCGAAATATAACTACATGATTTATATGGAGTATTTTGATTGCAGCCATTGTCATAGTGCTGCAACAATTGAACCGTAAAGTCCGCCCAGACTAAGTAGTAGTACTTATTACTGTCTTGTTGCGTTAATTTAACTAGGAAGGTCCCATGATCTCTATCCTCAAAAAATTTGCTGTCGTTGCTGCTTCAGCGCTTACGCTGGCGTCCGCGGCACATGCTGCCGACATCACCGGCGCTGGCGCCACGTTCCCCTACCCGATTTATGCCAAATGGGCAGAAGCTTACAAAAAGTCCACCAACGTTGGTCTCAACTATCAGTCGATCGGTTCTTCCGGCGGCATCCGCCAGATCCGTGCCAAGACGGTGACCTTCGGCGGCACTGACGCGCCGGTCAGCGGTGCAGATCTCGACAAGGACGGCATGGTGCAGTTCCCGGCCATCCTCGGTGGCGTGGTGCCGGTGATCAATCTTGACGGCTTCAAGGCCGGTGAACTCAAAGTTACAGGCGAAGTGCTGGCTGAAATGTTCATGGGCACCATCGCCAAATGGAACGATCCGAAGATCGCCGCACTGAACCCCGGCAAAAAACTGCCGGATCAGGCGATCACTGTCGTGCATCGCGCCGACGGTTCCGGCACCACCTTCATCTTCACTGACTATCTCAACGAAGTCAGTGCTGCATGGAAAGAAAAAGTCGGCAAAGGCGCGGCGGTCAAATGGCCGGCAGCCACGTCGGTCGGTGGCAAGGGCAACGAAGGTGTTGCGGCCAACGTCGGCCGTGTCAAGGGCTCCATCGGTTATGTCGAATACGCCTACGCCAAGAAAAACAACATCCCCCACCTGCAACTGCGCAACCTCAGCGGCAAGTTTGTGGATCCGGATGATTTAACGTTCGCTGCCGCAGCCGCCGGTGCCGACTGGTTCAGCGTTCCGGGCATGGGCATTTCGCTGGTAAACCTGAAGGGCAATGATTCCTGGCCCATCACCGGCGCCTCGTTCATCCTGATGTACAAAAACCCGACGGACAAGGCGATGTCCCAGGAAGCGATCAAGTTCTTCGACTGGTCGTTCAAGAACGGCAAGCAGATGGCAACAGAGCTGGACTATGTTCCGCTGCCGGATGTGCTGACCAAGGCGATTGCCGACAAGGTCTGGACGCAAATTGCCAAGTAAGTTTTAAACTACGGATGGAGTGCCCTGCACGGGCACTCCTTTCTTTTTTGTAGCAAAGTACGGCAGTCCAGTAACACCTCCGGAGCATTCATGAATACGTCCGTGGCAGAAAGCGCAGCAGCATCAGGCAATGCACCCGTGTCCGACAGCGGAATGCGTGATGCCCGTCTTCTGCAGATCATCAAAAAGCAGCGTATTCAGGATTTCATATTCCACAAGATCACCCTGAGTTTTTCACTGATTGTGCTGGTCTCGCTGGTCGGGATCCTGATCTCTCTCGCAATCGTCGCCTGGCCCGCGCTGCAAAAATTCGGCGTCGGGTTCATCTGGCGCGTCGAGTGGGACATCATCAATGAAGAATTCGGTGCGGCCATTGCGATATTCGGCACACTGGCCAGCGCCACCATCGCCATCCTCATCGCCATGCCGCTCAGCTTCGGCATCGCACTGTTCCTGACCGAAACATGCCCCACCTGGTTGCGCCGGCCGCTCGGCACGGCCATCGAACTGCTCGCCGCCGTACCCTCGATCATTTACGGCATGTTCGGCCTGTTCGTTTTCGCTCCGCTGTTTGCCCAATACGGTCAGCCGGCACTGCAGTCCACACTCGGCCAGATGCCCATCATCGGACCGCTGTTCGGCGGCGCCACCAATGGCATCGGCATCCTTGCCGCCGGCCTGATCCTCGCATTCATGATCCTGCCCTTCATCGCCGCGGTGATGCGCGACGTATTCGAGATCGTACCGTCCATTCTGCGCGAATCGGCCTATGGCATCGGCTGCACGACCTGGGAGGTGGTGCGCCACATCGTGCTGCCGTACACCCAGCAGGGCGTCATCGGTGGCGTCATGCTGGGACTGGGCCGTGCACTCGGCGAAACCATGGCCGTCACCTTCGTTATCGGCAATTCACAGCGCATCAGCGCGTCGCTGTTTTCTCCAGGAACTTCGATCGCTTCGACGCTGGCCAATGAATTCGGCGAGGCCGACGATTTCCACCTGTCCACGCTGTTCGCGCTGGGCCTTCTGCTGTTCGTGATTACCTTCGTGGTATTGGCTTGCGCCAAAATCCTGATCATCCGCACCGAACGGGCCAAGGGCCTGAAAACCTGATATCGCCTAATCGAACGAGCAACCACCCATGAATGAAAACCTTTACCGCCGGCGCCTTCTGACCAACCGCATTGGCATCGCGCTGTCGATGCTGGCGATGACTCTCGGCCTGTTTGTGCTGCTGTGGATTCTGTTCGTTCTGTTCAAGAACGGATTTCAGGCGCTGGACTGGAACATGTTCTTCAATTCGACACCGGCCCCCGGTTCCGAGGGTGGTGGCCTGGCCAACGCCATCGTCGGCAGCCTGATGCTGGTCGGATTCGCGACCCTGGTGAGCACGCCGATCGGCATACTCGCCGGCATCTACCTCGCCGAATTCGGTGATACCAGCAAGACTGCGGAAATTACCCGCTTCATGACCGACATCATGTTGAGCGCGCCGTCCATCGTGCTGGGGTTGTTTGTTTATGCGATTCTCGTCGCCCAGGTCAAACACTTCTCCGGCTGGGCCGGAACGCTGGCACTGGCCCTGATCGCGATACCGGTGGTATTGAGGACTACCGAGAACATGTTGCGACTGGTGCCGGGCAGCCTGCGTGAAGCCGCGTTCGCCCTCGGCGCGCCGCGCTGGAAAGTCACCACCATGGTGACCCTGCGCGCCGCCAAAAGCGGCGTCGTCACCGGTGTGCTGCTGGCATTGGCCCGGATCAGCGGCGAAACAGCGCCACTGCTCTTTACTGCATTGAACAACCAGTTCTTCTCTTTGAACATGAACGGCCCGATGTCCAATCTGCCGGTCGTTATTTTCCAGTTCGCGATGAGCCCCTACGACAACTGGGTTCGCCTGGCCTGGGGCGGCGCCCTGCTGATCACCATGACGGTGCTGGTGTTGAACATCCTGGCGCGTGTGTTCTTCCGAGAAAAAGTCTCCGCCTGATCCGTCTGTTAACCGCAACCATCACAAAATACAGCCAAAAGAGCACTTCATGTCCAAGACTCAAGAGCAAGAA
>JBILYA010000259.1:0-3944 GCA_044378065.1 Burkholderiales bacterium
CCACCACGCGGATTTTCTGAGCGGGATCCACTCGCGCGTAAACCCGCGTGCCCAGCACCCGGGTGGCAAGCGCCGCATCATCCATTGTCGCCAGTTCGCGGCCGGTAATCACTGCATCATCGTCGCCGGCAATACCCAGACGACGCGCAATCGCACGCGCCGTCGCCGGATGATCGCCGGTGATCATCACCGGCGTAATGCCGGCGCTGAGACAGGTGGCAACCGCGGCAGCAGCTTCCGCGCGCGGCGGATCCATCAGGCCGACCAGTCCGATGAATATCAAACCGCCTTCCGCAACTTCGGCATCATTCAAGTCCGGAATGGCATCCCAGCGGCGGCAGGCCAGTGCCAGCACGCGCAATCCGTCGGCGGCCATCGCAGCGGCGGCACTTTCCAGTTCCGCGCGCGGCAGGCTCTGCACACCGGTTGCGCTAAACACCCCGGTGCAGCGCGGCAATACCGCCTCGGGTGCGCCCTTGGTATAGGCCATCACGCCGTCGGCGCCGGCATGGAATGTGGTCATGCGCATGCGCACCGAATCAAACGGCAGTTCAGCGCGGCGCGGCGCATCACACTCAAGAATCTCCCGCGAAAAACCGGCACGCTGCGCAGCGACATGCAAAGCCACTTCAGTCGGGTCTCCGGACGCGCCGCCGAGCGCATCGCCGGTGGCGTCGTTGCACTGCGCCATCGCCGTGAACAGGCGCTCGGCGACGGCGCCGGTCACCTGCTCCGGTGCCAGCAGCGCGCCCTCGACGAGACAGGATTCGACGCGCATCCGGTTCTCGGTCAGCGTGCCGGTCTTGTCGGAACAGATATAGGTAATCGAACCCAGCGTCTCGACGCTGGGCAGCCGGCGCATCAGCGCCTGCTGTTCAACCATGCGATAGGCACCGAGGGCGAGTGCAATGGTGACAACAGCCGGCAATGCTTCGGGTATCGCCGCCACTGCGAGGCTGACCGCAGTAAGCAGCATCAGCAACGGCGGTTCGCCTCGCAGCAGTCCGGCGACAAAGATCACTGCGCAAACCAGCAATACAAAAATTGCCAGCCGCCTGCCGAAGGCCGCGAGCCGCTTCTGCAACGGTGTTTTCGATTCCTCGCTGGCCGCCAGCAGCGCGGCAATATGCCCCAGTTCGGTCGCCATGCCGGTCGCCACCACCAGACCGGTGCCGCGTCCGTAGGTCACGATGGTGCCCTTATAGGCCATGTTGCGGCGGTCGCCGAGAGCGGCATCGGCTTCAGCAAGAAGCCCGGCATCCTTGTCCACCGGGACCGATTCACCGGTCAGCGCGGCTTCTTCCACACGCATGCGCATGGTTTCGATCAGGCGCAGATCCGCCGGCACCATATTGCCGGCCTCCAGCATCACCAGATCGCCGGGAACCAGTTCGCTGGCGGCAATCACCGCGCGCTGTCCGTCGCGCAATACGGTCGCCGACGGCGCCGCAATACGCTGCAGGGCGGCCATCGCTTTTTCGGCACGATATTCCTGCGTAAAACCAATGACGGCATTGAGCAGCAGGATGGTGACAATCGCCAGCGTATCCGCAATGTCACCGACCACGCCGGACAGCACAGCGGCAGCCATCAGCACGACGATCATGAAGTCGGCAAACTGGGCCACAAGAATATGCCAGGGGCTGCGCTGGGCTCCCTGCTGCAACAGATTGGGACCGTACTGCACCAGGCGTCTTGCTGCTTCGACTGCGGCAAGACCGCGCTGCGCATCGCCACCCAGCGTCGATAGCGCAGACGTCGCATTCTGACCATGCCAATTCACGGAAGAATCAGTCGGGGCATTCTTAACAGCATCGGATTCGCGGCTCATACGCCCATGCTATCCAACGCAACAGGGCGCTGTTTGATTCAGATCAAAACCGGGAACGGCTAGGGAATCAGCAGGACATGCACGCGGTAGGGACCGTGGGCGCCCAAGGTGACGGTCTGCTCGATGTCGGCGGTACGCGAAGGTCCGGAAATGAAATTCACGGCACGCGGCATGCCGCCGGCATCACGGCGCAACAAAGCCCACGCATCTTCCATGCCGGAGACAATGCGACTTTTAGAAACGACAGCAATATGTGTTTCCGGCAACAGGCTTGTGGTGGCCGGCGTATCCCTGCCCGAACACATCATCAGCGTACCGGTTTCGGCGAGGGCGCAAAACGCCCCGGTAATTCCGACCAGATCCGTATCGCGTGCAGGACGGCCGTCGACCTGAAGACCCTGCCCCGCCCAGTCGAGGCTTGAAAACTCCGGCCAGCACACTGCCGTTTTCGGCAATTGCTTCTCAGCGAGATAACGCGCCACTGCTGCAGGCAGGTCCTGCAAGGAGGACAGCTCCTCGACGCTGGTGGTCAGATTCAGCGCCCGGTCACGAAACCGCGCCAGCAGATCGGCATCGACATGAGGACGCGGGCTTTGCGGATGTTCGGCAATAAACTGCGCAACTTTCTCCCGTTCCGCGGCGCGCGGCGTCACCGCCTTGCCCTGAAGGGTACGGATGCGGGCGAGGATGTTGGCGCGCGCGGACATCAGCCCAGCGTCGGCATGTTGAAACCGGTCGGCAGCGCCTTGTCGTCGGGCCAGCGGGTGGTGACGACCTTGCCGCGCGTATAGAAGCGCACGCCCTCGGGTCCATGCACATGCTGATCACCGAATAGCGAGTTGCGCCAGCCGCCGAAGGAATAAAACGCAATGGGCACCGGGATCGGCACATTGATGCCGACCATGCCGACTTCGATCTCGCGCTCGAAACGCCGCGCGGCACCGCCGGAACGCGTAAACACCGCCGTGCCGTTAGCGAAGGGATTGGCATTGATCATCGCAATCGCCTCATCCAGCGACTTCACCCGCAGCACCACCAGCACCGGGCCGAAGATTTCGTCGCGGTAAATACTCATGTCAGTGCGCACCTGATCAAACAGCGAGGCGCCGATGAAATATCCGTCCTCATGGCCAGGCACTTTGTGACCGCGACCGTCGAGCACCAGCTTCGCACCGGCTTCGACACCCTGATCGACATATCCGGAAATCTTGTCGCGATGCACGCGGCTGATCACCGGCCCCATGTCGGTTCCCTTGTCGTGACCCGAACCGATTTTCAGCTTTTCAGCAGCCGCTTTGAGCTTGGCGACCAATTGGTCAGCAACTTCATCCACTGCAACCACTGCAGAAATTGCCATACAGCGCTCACCGGCAGACCCGTAAGCCGCACCAATCAAGGCATCAGCCGCAAAATCGAGATCGGCATCCGCCAGCACCACGGCGTGATTCTTCGCACCACCCAGCGCCTGCACGCGTTTGCCTTCCTGCGCACAGGTTTCGTAAATGTATTTGGCAATCGGTGTTGAACCGACGAAGGACACCGCCTTGACGTCAGGATGATGCAGCAGAGCATCCACGGCTTCTTTATCACCATGCACGACATTGAGAACGCCGTCGGGAAGCCCCGCTTCGCGCAGCAGCTCCGCCATGAGCATCGAAGCAGAAGGCACTTTCTCCGAAGGCTTCAGCACGAAGGTATTGCCGCAGGCAATCGCCACCGGAAACATCCACAGCGGCACCATCACCGGAAAATTGAACGGCGTGATACCCGTGCACACGCCCAGCGGCTGGCGCAGCGAATGGGTATCGACACCGGTACCGACATCCGGGCTGTGCTCGCCCTTCAGCAACTGCGGAATGCCGGTCATGAATTCGACCACTTCGATGCCGCGCTGCACCGATCCCATCGCATCAGGCAGCGTTTTGCCGTGTTCGTCGGTGACCAGCCGCGCCAGTTCCTCATGGTGCGCCACCAGCAGTTCGCGGAATTTCATCAGGATGCGTGCGCGGCGCAGCGGCGGCGTGTCACGCCAGGCCGGGAAAGCGCGTTTCGCCGAGGCTACAGCAGCCTCGATATCCGCTGCATTGGCCAGCGGCACCCGACGCGTCACCTT
>JBILYA010000279.1:0-3615 GCA_044378065.1 Burkholderiales bacterium
AGCACCGGCACGCACATCGCCAGTCACACTCTCCACGACTGCCGATGCCATTGCAGCGGCAGAGAATAAAACCATGATCAGACAACCAGAAAACTTCGTCAGCAGGCTCATGTGGGCACCTTGAAATGAATAATCCAGAACATCGCGAAATTAACTATTACAGAATCTTACCCTAAGGTTTATGGAGTTACATGAAGTTTTCCGACTGACAGCCAAACCTTGCCAGATGATTCTAAATTATTGAATTAAAAGCATTATTAATATTTCACGAGCATTCATCATCAGCATAAAGCCCGCCCAAAAGCCGCATCTCATTAGCATGGGACCCATTTATTGGTCACCTCATGCAATCTTTATAATGGCTGCATGTTTCAAACAAAAACCCTTGGTTATCGCTCATCGTTCCGGACAATTACGGTAGTAGCCGCTTTTGCGCTGTGCGCATCACCCACAGCTTTGGCAGCCACGTCATGCAACTCCTCCGGGCCTTACCTGCAGAATCTGTTCCTGTCCGGACAAAAATTCAGCGATATGATTCATGAACAAGCCCTCAAAACCCCTGAATTGCAGACAAACGCAGCGCCTCCCGCCCGCTCGTTATCGGTGCTCGGTCACGCACTAAGCAAGCTCAACACCAGCATCTGGGGACTGTACTGGGTCAATATTTACAGCAGACGTCTGCACGAAGTCCTTGACCAGTTGGACTCCAAACCACCCGGACCGGTCACTCAATACTATGATCGCTGGGACAGTTCGCAATTGGTCAACTCCGCCGCAATGCTCAAGCGAGACCTGGATTCCGTCAATAAATTGCTGCCTCAGACACCGGGAGTTTCAGCAGAGCAAAAAGAAATGCTCCAACAATTTCTGCGCCAAATTGAGAACGAGCTTCAGGCTTGCACTGTACCAAACAACCGCCCTGGTTAACCACACCGGCACCTTCCAGAACAATCTGCGGAATTTCATCGCCACTCAAAGTCTGATATTTAATATTTCCAAAAATTCCGACTTCGGTATCTAATAGCGACTATCAACAACTTCTTCGAACCCGCATGTCCCAAAACCCCAACCGTCAGCGCATCAAATTCAGTGAAGTCGCCATCGGCCAGCGCTTCTTTGATCCCATCAGCCAGGAATACTTCGTCAAGCAAAGCGATGAAATGGCCGCCATGGTCACCGGCATCGGTGACGGCACGGTACCTGACGAATTCGAACCTGATGATGTGGTCGGTATCGACAACTGATTCAGAACACCCTGCCCCAATAAAAAAAGCCCGCTGAATGCGGGCTTTTTAAAAGGCACGCGGGGCTCAGGCAGCAGCCGTCACCGCACCGATCGCTGCAAACAGATTAGCAACCGTTTCCCGCGGAATATTGCGGGTGATGAAGACGATCCGCGTCGAATGGTCATCGCTGGGCCATTCATTCAGTTCCACCGGCGGATGGAACAGGTGCTGCACGCCCTGCACCACCATCGGACCTTTGTGCTCGGTGACGTTGATCAGGCCTTTGACCCGCAGCATGTCAGAACCGCGCAGCGCCGACAGTACTTCCATGGTCTGCGAGAACGAATTCCAGGTCATCGGCTCAGTAAAGCGCAGACAGAAGGACTTCACCTTCTCGTCATGACGGTGATGCTCGCCATGCTCGTCCGGCTCACCCATCCAGCGCTCGATGTCCTCCAGCTTGCCTTTGACGTTGCGCAGGCCGACATTGATCAGGAATTCGAGGTCGATCTCCCCGTTCACCGCACGCTTGATCGGCGCCTGGGGGTTTAACTCGCGCAAACGGGCTTCCAGCTTTGCTGTGGCTTCTTCCCCGGCCAGATCGGATTTAGTGATGACAATGCGGTCAGCGAGCGCCGCCTGTTTCACCGGCTCTTGCATGGTATCCAGCTGTTCAATGCCGTTGACGGCATCGGCGAGCGTTACCACGCAGTCCAGACGGTAATTCGCCAGCAACATGTCGTCGGTCATCAGCGTCTGCATCACCGGTGCGGGATCCGCGAGACCGGTGGTCTCGATGACGACGCGGGTGAAGTCGATGATGTCGCCGTTGCGGCGCTTGACGTAGAGGTCACGCAGCGTTTCCTGCAGGTCTCCCCGCAGGACACAGCACAGGCAGCCGTTGTTCAGCAGCATCATCTGTTCGGACGAGACTTCGACCAGATCGTTGTCGATGGCCTGCTCGCCGAACTCGTTGACGATGACAGCGACCCGATTCATATCGGGTCGCTTCAACAGCTTGTTGATCAGCGTGGTTTTACCGCTACCGAGGAACCCGGTGATGACGCTGACCGGGAATTTCCCCGAAAGTGCATCCAGCATTACGTTACAGCTCCGGTTAGATGTCCATCTCGAGGATGTACAGGCCGCCGGCAAAACGGTCCACCGTGTAAATCAGGCGGTTCTCGTCGACCCAAACGTCGTTGATCTGGATCGATCCCTTCGGCGACAGCTTCGGGGCACCCGGCACGTAGTAAGCGACTTCCTGCGGCTGGTACGCATTTGAAATGTCGAACGCGCGCACACCGCCGTTGAAGAAGGTGCCGACGATCAGGTTGTCGGAGCGGAAAGAAGCCGGTCCCGGCAGGTTCTCGTGGATGTTGTGGGCGCCGTAACGGCCACCGCGTTTGACGAAGCTCTCCAGCGGGGGCAGCGGCAGCGTCGACATCGGCACCAGGTTGGTTTCCGCGCTGGCATTAACCACCCAGCCCAGCTTCGGCCAATCAAGGCCGTCATCCTTGGTACACTCGTCCGTCACCAGCAGCATGTCGCGGCTCATCAGCGGCATTACCGTGTGGCAGAAGCCGTTGTACGGCGGCGAATAACGCCAGTTGGTGATCATCTTCGGATTGGCTTTATCCGAAATGTCGAGGATCACGGCACCGCCGTCGAGATACGCGACATAAGCGCGGTCCGGACGCTCCGGATAAACCAGGATGTTGTGCGGACGATAGCCGCCGTCGAATTTCGGATGACGCGGGGGCGGTGCTTCCTTGTCGCCCTTGTGCGTGCCGGGATAGTGCCAACGACCCACTTCCACCGGTTTCGACGGGTTGCGCACGTCGATGATGCGGTAGAACTGGAAGTCATTCGGGTGTGTCGGGTCAAAGTCGCCCGAGCCCGAGGTCAGGTGCACGTATTCGCCGTCCACAAACCACACGCAGTGCGCGCCGCGGGAATTCGGGCCCGAAGCGTCAAAGTGCGAAATCAGCTTCGGTTTCTCCGGGGTGCTGATGTCGAAAATATCCATGCCGGCGGGTTTGTCACCAACAGCTTTGGTCTGGTAGGCCACAACCATGATGTCGCCGACCACGTCCAGCGAGTTCGAACGCACACGCTCGTGCGGCAGATCGGTCTGGCAAATCACCTTCGGGTTCTTGACGTCAGAGACATCGACCGCAGTGAAGTTTTTCGGCGCGGACTCATGCGCCAGCCAGAGAATGCGGCGACCGTCCTTGGTCACCTGCATGTTGATGCCCTCGCCGATGCCACCGAACCCTGCGAGCTCGTTGTGGGAGATCAGCTTCATGTTGCGGGAAATGGTCTGTGCAGCCTGGCCCTGCGGCGACATGGTCGGTTTCATCGGGTCTTTCTCTTTCCGGTTTTAGAA
>JBILYA010000313.1:0-3281 GCA_044378065.1 Burkholderiales bacterium
ATCGCGGAGCAAGGCTGCTTTTTTGTTGGTGGCCGTTATTCTGATGCGGGTGCTGACCGCGGCATGCTGGGGCAAATGTTTGTTCAGTATCAGATTCCGGCAAAGCGCAAGTCTCCCTATCCCTTGGTCATGATTCACGGTGGCGGGCAGACAGGGGTCAATTTTCTGACAACTCCTGACGGTCGATCAGGCTGGGCTGATTATTTTGTTGCGAATGGTTACGCCGTTTACGTGGTTGATCAGCCGGGTCGCGGGCGATCCGGATACTTTTCGGGTTACGGTAAATCGGCCAGTCGCACGGCGGGTCCGATCGCAGAGCGTTTTTCCGCGCCTGAGCGGGTAAACCGATGGCCGCAGGCGGCGCTGCATACGCAGTGGCCAGGTGAAGGTATTCCTGGCGACGAGGATTTCGACCAGTTTTATGCGTCGCAAGTCGCCAGCATGGATGACATCGCCAAGCTGGAGGGCATGATGCGCGATGCTGGAGCTGCCCTACTGGATCGTATTGGCCCCGCAATATTGTTGACGCATTCGCAGGGCGGGCCCTTTGGCTGGACGATTGCCGATGCCTGTCCAAAACTGGTTAAAGGAATTCTGGCTATCGAGCCCAACGGTGCTCCAGTCTATGAAGTACGATTCAAAGGGGCTCCTGACTGGTTTGAGGACGATGCCGTGACCAGACCCTGGGGCATTACCCGGGGGCCACTGTCTTTCTCGCCACCCGCAAAAGATCATTCCGAGATGATGTTCATCCGTCAGGACGCAGCCGACGGACCCGGGCTGACCCGGTGCTGGCTGCAATCCGGCGAGCCCCGCCAGTTGCCCAATCTGCAGGGTATTCCGATTCTCATTTTGACTGCGGAGGCGTCCTACCACGCGCCGTACGATCATTGCACTTCGCGGTTTCTCCGGCAGGCCGGCGTCGAGCACGATTTTGTGCGCCTGGCAGATGTGGGGATCAAAGGAAACGGGCACATGATGATGTTGGAAAAGAATAATCTGGAAATCGCCGGATATCTGGCCGACTGGCTGGCAAAAACCGTGAAATGAGTCTGTACGCAAGGCGTACAGGAGAGAGTACTGCAATGAACCAAAGAATAATCATTAACAGCTTGGTCATGGTGATGGCCGGAGCGTGTTCGTTGTTCAATACGTCAGCAGTGGCACAGGCTTATCCCAGCAAGCCGATACGGATAATTGTTCCTGCGTCGCCGGCAGGTGGTCTGGATATCATGGCGCGCGTGGTGGGGCAGCCGCTCTCATCGCAGTGGGGGCAGCCTGTGGTGGTGGAAAACCGTCCCGGAGCCGGCGTGATGCTGGGAACCGAAATTGCATCCAAAGCTTTTCCGGACGGTTACACCCTGTTGATGGTCAACGCGAATCTCGCGCCTAACGCAATTCTGCAAAACAAGGTCGGCGTTGTTAAAAATCTTGCCGCAGTCGTAAAGATTGCCGATCTGCCGAATGCTTTGTCAGTGCCGGCCTCGCTGCCGGTCTCTTCGATGCAGGAACTTGTTGCCATGGCAAAGTCATCGCGTCTGACTTACAGCTCGGCGGGAAACGGAACGGTCGGTAACATCCTGACCGAAATGCTCAAGCTGGCCATCGGCGCAGACATTACGCATGTACCTTACAAAGGTGGTAATCCGGCAATGAATGCATTGATGGGCGGGCAAGTGTCGATGGGGGTGGTCAGTCTGGCTTCGACTATGGCGCACGTGAAAGCCGGTCGGGTGAAAATACTGGCTGTCAGCAGCAGTCAGCGCTCGCGCCTTGCGCCGGAAATTCCGACGATCAGCGAGACGGTCAAGGGCGTTGCGCTGGAAAGCTGGGTCGGGTTGCTGGTTCCGCGGGGCGTGCCGCCTGAAGTAATTCGCAAAATCAATGGCTCGGTCATACAGGCTGTCGCCCTTGCCGATACGCAACAACGATTGATTTCGCAGGGTTATGACGTTATGGCGGGTTCGCCTGAAGCCTTCGACAAGTTGATAAAAAATGACATGGTTTTGTATGACAAGGTGATTCGTCAGGCGAACATCAAGGCTGATTGAACTGCGGTATCCGGTTGATTCATTGGCGATGAAGAACCGAAGAAATGCCAGAATTAATAAGTTCGCACGCGGTGTTTGGCTTCAGATATTTTTGACGCGAAGCCCCGCAGCCGTAAAGCCGCCATCCACGGAGATGGTCTGTCCGTTGACGTAACTGGCGTCATCCGAAGCCAGAAAAACCGCCACCGCAGCGACTTCATCCGGATCGCCGTAACGACCCAGCGGCACTGCTTGTTGCCAGGCTTCCCGACGTTCTTCCGAGTGCTGGCTGCGGTTGCGCTGGACGTCGATCGGTCCCGGCGCCACGGCGTTGACGGTAATGTTGTATTGGGCCAGGTCTACGGCCATTGCGCGGGTCATGGCGATGATGCCGCCTTTGGCGGCGGCATAGGCGGCCCGTCCGCTGCTGCCGAGCAGGCCGGAGTGTGATGAGAAATTGACGATACGTCCGCCGCCCATTTCGATCATGTCGTGTGCTGCTGCCTGTGAGCAGAGAAAAGTGCCGACAACGTTGACTTCGAGCATCTGATGCAGCATTGCCAGCGGCGTTTCCAGAAAATGCTTTTGTGAGCCGAGGCCTGCGTTGTTGATCAGGATGTTGTCTGGGCCGAACATCTCGCGCGAGTAATCAATCATGGCCTGCACTTCTTCGGGGATGCGGATATCGACCTTGCAGGCAGCGGCCCGACCGCCGGCTGCGGTGATTTCAGCGCAAACGGCATGCGCGGATTCCTCGTTATTGTCGGCCAACATCACGCTGGCACCGGCTGCAGCCAGGCGATGGGCGATCGCTGCTCCAATGCCGTTGCCGCTGCCGGTCACTATTGCGGTCTTGTCGGAAAATTGAACGGACATTTACGGCTCCAGAAGGTTGCGGTGTCCGCATCGCGGAACATCGCGATGTCTGATGACGAAATCCAAGGCTAACACGTGCGCTGCAGCTGGTCGCTGATTGACTGATCCGTTATGCTGCATTTTTTGCAACACGCAAGGAAGTTTCAAATGACAGATTCAGCTTCGCAATACGCCGCGCTGTGGCCGCGCGGTCCGCGTCAGGCCAAGGTCAAGCCGCTGGCCAAGCGTTTGGATACGCTTGAAGGCAAGACGGTGGCGTGGGTCTGGGATTACGTGTTTCGCGGTAACGAGGTGTTCGAACAACTTGAGGCCAGCATGCGCGAACGTTTTCCCGGCGTGAAATTCCTGCACTGGGATCTGTTTGGCAACACCCAC
>JBILYA010000034.1:0-11534 GCA_044378065.1 Burkholderiales bacterium
CGACGAACGCAATGTGGTTGCCAATCTGCCGCAAAAGCTCAAGGAACTCGGAGCCGACGCCGTCGTCTCCGGGATGGGGTGTTGAGGGAGCTGCACGCCCGCCGTGTTGCGGGCCAGTGTGGCTGCTGAATCTGCCGGCATCCCGTCGGCGACGCTGGTGTGTGAAAGCTTCATGACGCTGTCCAAGGCGGCGTCACAGGGCCTCGGATATCCCAATATCGCGGTGGCGCCGGTGCGTGGGCATCCCGGTCTGCAAAGCAAGGAAATGCTGCAGCAGAACGTGCGTGAACTGACGCTCGATGGTGTGCTCAATGCCCTGTTCAAAATGCCTGCAGCAGCCACCGTCGGTGGTGAGCCCGGTGCGCGTGATGTGATCTGCAGCGGCACGTTTGAGGAGGTCAACGAGTATTTCCTCAAGCATGAACTGTCCGACGGTCTGCCCATCGTGCCGCCGACGGTTGAAAAAGTGGAGGCTTTCCTGCGCCACACCGATCGCAAAGCCGATGAGGTGCTGGGGGTGATGCTGCCCGACAACCGTGCGGCAACCGTCTGGAGCGTTGCAGTCAACGGCGTGATGGCGGGCTGTCGTCCGGAATACATGCCGGTGCTGGTGGCTGCGGTCGAGGCCATGGTCGATCATGATTATGGCGTTGAGCACAGCGGCAATACGCCGGGTGGTGACAACCTGATCATCCTCAATGGACCTCTCGTTAAGACACTGGGTTTCAACTACACCCAGGGCGTGATGCGTGACGGCTTTCAGGCCAACACCAGCGTCGGGCGTTTCTGGCGCCTGTATCTGCGCAATGTCGCCGGCTTTCTGCCGCACAAGAATGACAAGGCTACGTTTGGCAACACCTGGCGGGTTGTTGTTGCCGAAAACGAAGATGTGGTCGCGAAAATCGGCTGGACGCCGAATTGCGCGGATTACGGTTTCGCGGCGGGCAGCAACGCACTCTCGGTGGGGCGATATACCGGCGGCAATCACATCTCATCAGTGTCCGGTTCCACACCTGAAGAGTTGATGCCTTATATTGCCGACGCGGTCGTGCGCCAGTACTCGTGGCAGATCATGTTCTCGGTGGGGCAGGGGTATGACACGCTGCGGCCTTTGCTGCTGCTGTCGCCGATCATCGCCGAGACCATTGCCGCAGGTGGCTGGTCCAAGGAAAAATTCCGAGAAGAATTGTTCAAGCAGGCGCGCATGCCGGCGCGTATGTTCGAAAAAATCCTCCGCGACTGGACGCAGAAACCCACCTGGAATCTGACCGAGGAGTATCAGGCGGGACGGATTCCGAAGATGTTCTGTGAATCTGCTGATCCGGAACGTCTGGTGCCGCTGGTGTGGAAGCCTGAGGATTTTCAGGTGGTGGTGACCGGCGACCTCGGGCGCAACAGCATTTACGTGTTCGCCCACAATGGCGTGCTTGGCTTCCCGGTGTGCAAGGCAATCAAGACGCCAGGTCAATAAGCCACTTAAAAAGATGAAAAAAGAAACGGGCGCCGCGGCGCCCGTTTTCTTTTGCGTTCTTGAGTTACTCCGCCAGTTCGCGCATCACCTTGATCAGGTCGGACTTGCCTTCAAAGCCGATGCCCGGCAGTTCCGGCATGGTGATCTTGCCGTTTTCAACGCGTACGCCGTCCGGGAATCCGCCATAGGGCTGGAACAGGTCGGGATAACTCTCGTTACCGCCGAGTCCCAGTCCGGCGGCGATGTTGAGGGACATCTGGTGACCGCCGTGCGGGATGCAGCGAGACGGCGACCAGCCGGCAATGTGCAGTTCGCGCAGTGTGCGTTCGTATTCGCACAAGCCGTAGGACAGCGCGCAGTCGAATTGCAACCAGTCGCGGTCCGGGCGCATGCCGCCGTAGCGCAGCAGGTTGCGGGCGTCCTGATGACTAAACAGGTTTTCACCGGTGGCCATCGGCCCCGGGTAGAACTCGGCGAGTGCCGCCTGCAGTGCAAAATCCAGCGGGTCGCCGACTTCCTCGTACCAGAACAGCGGGTATTGCCGCAGGACCTTGGCATAGGCGATGCCGGTTTCCAGATCAAAGCGTCCATTGGCGTCGACGGCCAGTTGTGCGCTGTTGCCGATCTCGGCCAGCACAGCTTCGATGCGTCGGCAATCTTCAGCCAGATCAGCGCCGCCGATTTTCATCTTGACGACGTTATAGCCGCGATCGAGGTAGCTGCGCATTTCCGCGCGCAACGCCTGCAGATCCTTGCCGGGATAGTAGTAACCGCCAGCGGCATAGACGAAGACTTTCGGATTGGCGGTGACACCGTGTTTTTCGGCAAGCAGGCGGAACAGCGGTTTGCGCGCGATTTTGGCGACAGCATCCCAGATCGCCATGTCCAGCGTGCCGACCGCAACGGAGCGTTCGCCGTGGCCACCGGGTTTTTCGTTGATCATCATCGCGTTCCACGCACGATGCGGATCGATATTGCTGCCGTTCTCGTCGAGCAGGCTTTTCGGATCGGCTTCCAGCAGGCGCGGTGCGAAACGTTCGCGGATCAGTCCGCCCTGACCGTAACGGCCGTTGGAATTGAAGCCATAGCCGACCACTGTGCGGCCATCAACTTTGACGTCGGTGACCACGGCGACCAGGCTGGTGGTCATTTTGCTGAAATCGATATAGGCGTTGCGGATCGGCGAGGCGATCGGTTTGGTGACTTCACGTACATCAACAATGCGAACCATTCGTAGATTCCCGGATGAAAGGTAATGGAAGATGAAGGTTTCAGGTTTTTCGGAAAAGCGGATCGGTCAAGGCTGGTGGTTTCCCAAGTTTACACCGGCATGTGCCTGTGACAGCATGCAGTGAATGGATCCGTCGGGGCGCGGGCAGGCCAATTTAAAGGAGGCGAGATGACGAACGACCGGACAATGACGCTGCATTTCAATGACGGCAGCAAAATGACTTTCGAGTTTCCTGAGCAGGCGAAGACTGCGGCTGCAAAGCAGATCAAGCTTGCAGAGTTCATGGCCAGCAAAAATGTGGTGGTTGAGGCCGAAGGCCAGTTCATGGTGTTTCCGATGACCAGCATCAAATACATTGCGTTCCATGCTACGGGAGAGGGGTTTTTCAAGGGAACAGCGCTGCCGCGTCAGTCCATCGTCCAGGCGCGCGTTCGTGATTACTGACCCGTCAGGTTCGCGTAGTGCATGCCTGAGGCGGTCATCTCGACCGATTAATCAATGTTCGAGACGTTTTTCCTGTTGGCATCAATATTGCTGGTTTCCAGAGCGCGTTTTGCATTCCGCAAACGCGAACAATCGAACACACTGAAGAACACTATTGGATACCACCGCTGCTTTGATATCCGGGTCGCCGATCGAGCGTTACCTGAAGGAATTGCACACCCGCTATTCCGCGCTGTCGGAGGGACGGGTCGCCGACTACATTCCTGAATTGGCAAAAGCCGACCCCGGTTGGTTCGGCATTTGTATTGCCACGCGCGACGGCCATGTCTACGAGGTCGGAGATACCCGTCAGGCTTTCACCATCCAGTCGATTTCCAAGGCCTTGTCTTACGGCCTTGCGCTGCAGGACCGGGGCGAGGACTACATGTTGTCCCGGGTCGGGGTTGAGCCTTCAGGCGAGGCCTTCAATGCCATTAGCCTGAAGCCCGAAACCGGGGCACCGTTCAATCCGATGATCAATGCTGGTGCAATTGCCACATGCGGACAGATTCTCGATGTCGACGGCCGGACCCGGATAGAGCGCATTCTGGCCTATCTTTCGGCTTGTGCAGGGCGTCAATTGGGTGTGAATCAGCAGGTCTACCAATCCGAGAGCGATACCGGACACCGTAATCGGGCCATTGGCTGGATGCTGCGCAATTTCGACATTGTGGGTGAAGAGCCGACGGCAATACTTGAAACCTACTTCCAGCAGTGCGCGATACAGGTGAACTGCCGCGATCTGGCGCTGATGGGCGCGACGCTGGCCAATCAGGGGCGCAATCCGCTAACCCGTGAACAGGCGGTCGATCCGGAGGTGGTGGATAACGTGCTGTCGGTGATGTCGACCTGCGGCATGTACGATTATTCCGGTGAATGGATTTACCGGGTAGGCCTGCCGGCCAAGAGCGGTGTCGGTGGCGGCATCCTCGCGGTGCTGCCCGGCCAGCTGGGTATCGGCATTTTTTCCCCGCCGCTTGATGCGCAGGGCAACAGCGCACGCGGCATCAAGGTCTGCGGCGATCTGTCCCGGGATCTCGCACTGCATCTGTTTGCCAACGGCTCGGCTCCGACTTCTTCGCTGCGTTTGTCCTACACCGGCAGTCAGGTGACCTCGAGCCGTCGCCGGCCGCATACCATCCAGCAGACCTTGCGCGGCAGCGGACACCGCATCCGTGTTCACGAGTTGCAGGGCGAACTGATTTTTTCAACGCTGGAACCACTAGTGCGCATTGCGCTCAAGCAGGCGCCGTATTGCCAGTATCTGGTGGTCAATCTGCGCAATGTCGTCAACATCGATGATGTCGCGCTGAAACTGCTGATTGATTTGCGCGGCAGTCTCGGCGTGCAGGGGGTACGGATGGTGATCTGTTACGCCGGAAATTTTGCAAGCCGTCTGCGCAAGGCCGGATTTCCCGAAGATGCACTGTTTGATGATGACGATGCCGCACTGGAACGTTGTGAAAACGCGTTGTTGACTGAGGTTTCCGGTATCGGGTGGATTGGTGCCCGCGCGGTGAGTCTCCGTGATATTGCGCTGCTGTCGGGACTGAGTGGCAGTGATCTGGTGATGCTTGATGCCGAAATGCCTGCACGGACCGCATTGGCCGGCGAGTATCTGATCCGTTCCGGTGACGCCGGTGACAGTTTGTATCTGCTGATGACGGGTTCGGTCGAAGTGCGCCTTCCCTCGGATTCTGGGGGTAAGGGTTCCCGGCTGGATGTGTTCGAGGCGGGCATGAGTTTCGGCGAAATGGGTTTTCTCGATGGGGCGCCGCGCTCTGCGGATGTCATGGCGCTGGAGCCGGTGAGCTTCCGGGTGATTGACCGAGCCCTGTTTGATCGACTGGGACAAGATCGCCCGGATATCAAGATACGGATGCTGGAGCAGATTGCCCGTCAGCTGTCAGTCAACCTGCGCAAGGCCAATGCCGAGGCTGCGGCGTACAAGGGCTGATGCAGGCGTGCGGGCAGAGGGCTGAGTCAGTCCATATCGTAATGCCATGAGCCGACTCGCAGTGCGGCTGCGGTAAGATCGGCGTTCATTCCGATAACACTGCAGTTCGATACGACATGGCAATGCAAGCGATTTCCCTCACGTTTCTGGCGTCCGTCATGCTGTTCGGCGCCGTTTCAACAGCACCGGCTGCCGATACTTATCCGCAGCGTCCGGTCCGGCTGATCATTCCCTATCCGCCCGGTGGTGCCGGCGACATTGTCGGCCGCATGCTGGCGACAAGCCTCAGTGCGGGACTGGGCCAGCAAATGGTCAATGACAATCGCGGCGGCGGCGGGCAGGTCATTGCTTCGCAGATCGCCGCCGGTGCGCCTCCCGATGGTTACACCCTGTTCCTCGCCAGCGCGACGCATTCGATCAACCCGGCGCTGCGCAATAACCTGCCGTATGACACGCTGAAGGATTTTGTGCCGATCACGCTGGTGGCCGAGTCGCCGCTGGTGTTTGTGTCCCATCCTTCACTCAAGGTCGGCAGCATCCGGGAACTGATTGCCGCGGCCAAAGCGCAGCCGGGCCGTATCAATTACGCGTCTTCCGGTCCCGGCTCGGGCGGTCACATGTCGGTGGAGCTGCTGCAGTCGCTGACCGGTATTAACGTTGTACACATCCCGTATAAGGGTGCCGGACCCGCGCTGGTCGATGTGGTGGCGGGGCAGGTGCAGATCATCTGCACCAGTCCCTTGCCTTCGATACCGCATGTGAAAAGCGGCCGGTTGCGCGCACTGGGCATGACCAGTCTCGTACGTTCACCGGCTTATCCCGACATTCCCGCGGTTTCCGAGACGGTACCGGGGTATCAGTCAACGCTTTGGTATGCGCTGCTGGCGCCGGCCAAAACGCCGCCGGCCATCATCAAGCGCGTACATGATGAAACCCTGAAGTCGCTGGCAGCGCCGCAGATGCGGGAGCAGATGCTTGCACTCGGAGCGACGCCGGTCGGCAATTCGCCGCAGGAACTGCAGGCTTTCATCAGCAAGGAAATCCAGATGTGGACCCGGCTGGTGAAGCAGGCGAACATCCGGCTCGATCCCTGATCCATTGTTGCCATCCAGGAAACCAAGATGCAAACACTGACGCTTTTTGATCCGACGGCGCCGCGTGCGAGCGATGCTGTACCGGTGCTTGTGCAGACTGCGCAGCGCGGACTCGCCGGTGCGACAGTCGGCTTTATCGACAACGCCAAGCCCAATTTCAACCATCTTGCCGATGACATCGCTGAGCTGCTGCAGGCGCGGTATGGTGTTGCGGAAGTCATCAAGCGCCGCAAACCTTCAGCCTCCCTTCCTGCCGATCCCGCCGTGATTGCGGCTCTGTCGCTCGAGTGCGATGTGGTGATCGCCGGCTCCGGCGACTGAGGGTCCTGCGCGTCGTGGAGTGTCCACGACAGTGTTGAGGTGACCAAGCAGGGCAAGCGAGCGGTGACGGTGTGCTCGACGGCGTTTCAGACGCTCGGACGAGCGCAGGCCCGTGCTTTGGGCAACAGTAATCTGCCTATCGCGGTGATTCCCCATCCTTTCGGCGGACGCAGCCGGGAGGATGTACGCAAAATCGCCGAGCAATGTGTGGTCGATATCGCCAAGCTGCTGTCGGGAGAAAAGCCATGACGGAGCAGTCGGCAGACCGTGCGGCCACGCTGGAGATGCCGGATGATATCGACGCCATTAACCGGCTGTATCGGGAGCGCCGCTGGGGTGATGGCCTGCCCATCGTACCGCCGACTGCGGCGCGTGTTGAGCGCATGCTGGCATACAGCCGCCGCGGCCGTCACGAGCTGGTTGCGCGCGTCGCACCCGGTTTTGGCGCAGCGACGGCGGAGCGTATTGCCATCAATGCGGTGATGGCCGGCTGTGATCCTGAATATCTGCCTGTGCTGATCGCGGCAACCGAGGCGATTGCCGACGCGGAATTCAATCTGCAGGGTATCCAGGCCACCACCAATCCGGTGGCGGTATGGCTGGTACTCAATGGCCCGATCTCGAAGCAGTTACAGATCAACGCTACCTTCAACTGTATCGGGCAGGGCAGTTGGGCCAATGCCACGCTCGGCCGCGCGATGCGGCTGATCCTGCAGAACATCGGCGGCGCCTGGCCCGGCGAGATGGACCGCGCGACCCACGGCCAGCCCGGCAAGTTCACTTTCTGTTGCGCCGAGAATGAGGAAAACCATCCCTGGCAGCCTTTGCATGTCGAGCGCGGATTTTCCGCCGGCGATAGCACGGTGACCGTGGTCGGCGCCGAAGGCACGATGAACATGAACACCCATGCCAAATATGCCGATGAACTGGCGCGTGTTATTGCCGAGACGATGATGCATCCGACCAGCAATGAATATGTGCATGGCGGTGAGCCGTGGTTCATCCTCGGTAGTGAACACGCTGAAACTTTCCGTCGCGAAGGCTGGGACAAGGCGGAGGTTAAACGGCAGTTGTGGGAACGATCAAAAATTGCGGTTAAACAGCTCAGCGGCAAGGAGATTGACCGCGCCCGTGCTTCGCGCACGCCGGAACTGGGGGATTTGAGCGATGACACCTTGCTGCCGATCTCGCCGCGCGCGGAAGATATCCAGCTGATCGTTGCCGGCGGTCCCGGGACCCATTCTGTCTATGTGCCGTGTTTTGGCAATAGTCGTGCAGTGACGCGACGCATTTCCGTATAACTGGAATGCAAAGATGTCGTTCCTGCGCGACGGTTTTTTAAATTATTGATTTTATTGAATAATAATTAAGATTCTGCTGGGCGATCATTCGTTTTTATAGGGCGCCAAGTAAGCCTGATGTAAGTCATGCGAATTAACGTGTCACTGCGCAGTGACTGATCGCTGCGACATGTTTAATGACTGGAGCGGGGCGCATGGGCAGAGGACGCATCAAAGCTGAGCCGGTTGATCCGACCAAATCGATCGCTGCGCGCATCCGTACCGCAATGGCAGCCTGCGGCATGAAATCAGTGGCCGAACTGGGGCGCCGCATCGGCCTGCCGCGCCAGACGGTTCATCGCTGGATCAACGGCGACACCAAGAATATGACCCATGAAAACCTTTACAAGGTCGCTGATGCCTTACAGGTGCGCGCACGCTGGCTTGCTGTGGGTGACACTGCTCCGGCGCAAATCGATCTGGCCGATGGCGATGTCGTCGGTTTGATCAAGACCTACGAATCCATGTCGGCTACCGCACGTGAGCAATGGTTGGCCATCGGCCGGACCCTTTTGTCCATGCACACGGTGGGCAAGGGTACTGTCGTTGATCCCTATCCCAACGCGGCACCGCCGCCGCGTATTGATGGTGATGGTGCAACTTCCGGCGGCGCCCCGTCGCGTTCCGCTTAGTGATTAATCAAGGCTCCGCCTTCTGTAATTCCCCAAGCCGGTAGCGCATCACCGCCCGGGCTTGGTAATCTCCGGTCTTACAACTAAAACGCGGTCCGCGGCGCAGTCTGTTGCGCGTCATGCGGGATCGATCCGGAGTGAAGAAAACTTATTCCTTTCTGGCGGTTGCGGCATGGCTGATGCTGGGGACTACGTCTCCTGCAATGGCCGCTGCGCCTGCACCCCGAGAACTGGAGCCGGAAATCCGGGCTTTCGTGCAGGAGATGACGGAGCGGCATGGATTTGACCGTGCCGCTCTGGAAAAAAATTTCCGTGAAACCAGGCGCCTCGATTCGATCATCCGGGCGATGGATGCGCCGGCGACCGCACTGCCCTGGCATGAATTCCGTCCGCGCCACATCACCGACGCCCGGATCAAGGCCGGACTGCAGTTCTGGACGGAAAACCAGGTGCTGCTGGAAAAGGCGGCGGCCGAATTCCGTGTGCCGCCTGAAATGGTTGTGGCAACCATCGGAGTTGAAACCATATACGGCCGACGTACCGGCACCATCGGCGTGCTGGATGCGCTGACGACGCTGGCTTTCAGTTATCCCCGTCGTGCGGAATTTTTTCGCGGCGAGCTGGAGAATTACCTGCTGTTGGCCCGCGAAAACAGCATCCCGCTGAACAGCCTCAAGGGTTCATTCGCTGGCGCCATCGGCATTCCGCAGTTCATGCCCAGCAGCTACCGCAAATATGCTGTTGATTTTGACGGCGATGGTATTCGCGACCTGCGCCGCGTTGCCGATGCTGTCGGCAGCGTTGCCAATTATTACCGCCAGTTCGGCTGGCGGGAAGGCGAGGCGGTGATCGTGCCGGTTGATGTCGGAGATACCGTGCTGGATGCGCTGCTTGCTGCGGGCATCGCGCCGCATACGACCGTGGCTGAATTCAGGAAGCGCGGCATCGTACCGCTGGAGCCGGCGCCGGATGACGCGCTGGCAACCTTGTTCATGGTGCAGTCCGAAGCGGGGCCGCGTTACTGGCTCGGCCTGAACAATTTTTATGTAATTACGCGTTACAACCGCAGCATCAATTACGCGATGGCGGTGCATGAACTCGCGGTTTCACTGCGTCGTCAGCGGCAGGCGTCGGGCGTCTTGCCCTGACTGCAGGTTTCAGCCGCGGATCTGGGCTGCGGCGGTGTCTCGCGGGTAGGCGACCAGATGGTCGAGTTCGAGACGGATGCCGATTTTCTCGCCGATTGCGTGGTTGTGATGACTGGGCACCAGTGAATACACCTGGCCGCCATGCGGCAGCTGCAGGGTGTAGAGAAACTCCGCGCCTCGGAAGGCCTTGTGCAGCACCGTTGCCTGCATCGGGCTGGCATCATCATGCAGCACGTCATCCGGCCGCAGCAGCACGTCCACGGCCGTTCCTGCGGGCCATCGCGGCGCCACATCCGGAACAAACTCGCCGACTTCGAGCCGGATGCGGCCGTTACCAAGAACATCACCCGGCAGAAACAGGCCCTGGCCGATAAATTCCGCGGCGTAACGCGTCTTGGGTTCGTGATACAGCTGGTAGGGCGTATCCCACTGCTCGATGCGGCCGTTGCGCATGACGCCGATCATGTCGGCGATATTGAAGGCTTCATTCTGGTCGTGCGTGACCAATACCGCCGTAGTTTTTTCCCGCTTCAGGATGTCGCGCACTTCAACGCTCAGTCGTTCCCGCATTTCGACATCGAGATTGGAGAAGGGCTCATCGAGCAGCAGCAGCTGCGGGCGGGGCGCCAGTGCGCGGGCCAGGGCGACCCGTTGCTGCTGGCCACCCGAGAGTTCATGCGTGTACTTGCCGCCCATGGCACCGAGGCCGACCATCTCCAGCAGTTCACTCACTCGAGAAGCCGTTTCGTTGGCATCGGCGTGGCGCAGCCCGAAGGCGATATTGCCGGCGACAGTCAGATGCGGGAACAGCGCGTAGTCCTGGAAAACCACGCCGATGCGCCGCCGTTCGGGGGCAACCGAGATATCGGGGGCGCTCATCACTTCGCCATCCAGCGCAACGGAGCCGCTGAGGACCGGCTCAAAGCCGGCGATGCAGCGTAAGACCGTGGTTTTGCCGCAGCCGCTGGCGCCGAGCAGGCAGGCGATCGCGCCGGGCTCGACATGAAAGCTCACGCCCTGCAGTACGGGCGTGTTTTCGTAGGCGTGCATGACGTCGTTGAAATCAAGGCGGGCAGGCATCCGGAAATTATACCGTTTTGCTGCTGATAATGATTCTTGTTAGAATGATTTCTCTTGGATTTTCCGTAACTTACGTCCGCTGCGACATCGCTGGCGCCGACATCAAGTGACCACCGCAACCCTACCGCCCACGCAGCAAGACTTTTCGCCGGTGACCCGCCGGCAAGGCCCGCGCTTGCTGACCCTTTTTGCAGTGGGGTTGGCGGCGCTGCTCGCGCTGCCGGTTCTGGTCGTGTTGTTCAATCTGACCGCGCCGGCGACGGATACCTGGCATCACCTGGCTTCGACCGTACTGCCGGACTACATCAGCAATTCGCTGCTGCTGATGCTCGGCGTCGCCTTTGGCGTGATCATCGGCGGCGTCACAACGGCCTGGATCACCACGATGTGCCGCTTTCCCGGCCATCGCTGGTTCGAGTGGGCGCTGCTGCTGCCGATGGCGGTACCGGCGTATGTGATGGCCTATGCCTATACCGATCTGCTGCAGTTCGCAGGTCCGGTGCAAAGCCTGCTGCGCGAATTGACCGGCTGGGGTCCGAGGGAATACTGGTTTCCCGATGTGCGTTCGCTGGGTGGTGCGATCATCATGCTGTCGCTGGTGCTGTATCCCTATGTCTATCTGCTCGCGCGCGCGGCATTTCTGGAACAGTCCGACAGCATGCTCGAGGTGGCGCGGGTTTCCGGTTACGGTCCCTGGGGCACCTTCCGCAAGGTGGCTTTGCCGCTGGCGCGTCCGGGCATTGTTGCCGGAACGGCTCTGGCCCTGATGGAGACATT
>JBILYA010000260.1:0-3874 GCA_044378065.1 Burkholderiales bacterium
ATGACCTGACGTTTCGGATGCTTTTCCTGCAGGTGCTTGACGACACCGATGATCTGGTTATCCGCCTTGCCGCTGGGCAGGCTCGAGGGGAGGGTGCCGTTGATGGCCTCGGTCTGCAGGAACAGTTTGCCTTTGGCAGCCTTGTCGCCATGGCTGGCGAGCGGGATGCCCTCGGTAATATCGTTCTGCAGTGCGGCGATGACTTCATCGAGATAGCGGCTGGCCTGGCGTGCGTTGCGCGAGACCTCCGACATACCTTTTTTGTTACTGTCGAGTTCCTCGAGGGTGGCCATCGGGATGAACAGGTCGTGTTCTTCGAAGCGGAACAGCGATGTCGGATCGTGCATCAGCACGTTGGTGTCCAGAACGAATAACTTGGCGCTGGACGGCAGGCGGGTAACAACAGTGGGGCTGGCGGCGGTCTTACGCTGAATCATGAGCCTCCCGGGAAGTCAGGCGTTGGTTGGAAACCTGTATTTCCGGGAATCGGCTAGAGGGTTTTTACGAATTCCAGCACCTCCTGCACATGCCCCGGAACTTTGACGCCGCGCCATTCGCGGCGAACGATACCTTTGGCATCGATCACGAAAGTGCTTCGTTCAATACCGCGCACTTTCTTGCCATACATATTCTTCATTTTCATGACGCCGAAGTCCTTGCAGGCTTCTTCTTCGGTATCGCTGAGCAGCTCAAAAGGAAAACTCATCTTGGCTTTGAAGTTCTCATGCGACTTGATGCTGTCACGAGACACGCCAAAGACCACGCAGCCGGCCTTGGTAAATTGGCCATGCAGGTCGCGGAAATGCTGACCCTCCGTCGTGCAACCGGGGGTGTTGTCTTTTGGATAGAAGTAGAGGACGACGATCTTGCCGAGCAGGGCGCTCAGCTGAATGTTCTTGCCGCCAGTGGCGGGAAGTTCAATGTCTGGTGCAGGTTTGTCCAGCACGCGGGTGTTGACCAGTTACGGTTCGGCTACGGTTGATCGGTAACGCATTGTTTGTATCTTGTCTGAATTCAGGTCGCCGCGCAACACCTCTCTGTTGCCTTGAAACTGTAACGATCCTGCAGTACTCCCGCAATCTGACTCACCCATTCTGCGCGTGGCGGACGCACACGTTAGCTTGAGGCGGAGACCGCCGCTAACCGGGGAGTTCACAATGAACATTGTCGTCGTAGGTAGCGGTTATGTGGGTCTGGTGACGGGCACCTGTCTGGCAGAGATGGGAAATCTGGTGACCTGCGTTGACAGCGACCCGCGTCGTGTCGCCCAACTGCGCCTGGGCATGGTGCCGTTCTTTGAACCCGGCCTTGAATCCATGGTGCAGCGGAATGCGCAGCAGCGCCGCCTGACGTTCACCAATACGCCGCGAGACCCGTTGGCTGCAGCCGATATTGTTTTTATCGCCGTGGGAACACCGCAACTCGAAAGCGGCGCAGCCGACACCAGCCAGGTGATGGCTGCCGCAGCCGATGTGGCGCGCTATGCGCGTCCGGGCTGCGTGCTGGTCAGCAAATCAACCTCTCCGGTGGGGACGGCCGATGCGATACGTGATCTTACGGCGCGGGTGATGAAGGAGCGCGGACTGTCCGAGCGACTTGCGGTAGTTTCAAATCCCGAGTTTCTGCGTGAGGGTTCCGCGGTTGATGATTTCATGCGGCCGGACCGTGTTGTTATCGGCGCTGACAGCGAGCACGCTGAACGCGTGATGCGCGAGCTTTATGCGCCGTTTATCCGCAACCATGACCGGCTGATCGTGATGGGCATCCGTGATGCCGAGTTGACCAAATATGCGGCAAACGCGATGCTGGCGACGCGCATTTCATTCATGAATGAAATGGCCAGGTTGTGCAATGCTACAGGGGCGGATGTCGAGAATGTGCGCCGGGGCGTCGGTTCGGATGCGCGCATCGGCTATTCCTTCCTGTATGCAGGCTGCGGTTATGGCGGATCCTGCTTTCCCAAAGATGTCAGTGCCCTGGCTGAAATGCTGCGCCAGAACGGCACTGAATCCGGTTTGCTGAGCGCCGTTGTGCGGATCAATGAAGAACAAAAACGCTGGGCCTATGAAGTGCTTCGCGGGCGTTTCGGCGGCGATCTCCAGGACCGAACGGTTGCCGTTTGGGGGCTTGCCTTCAAACCGGAAACGGATGATCTGCGCGAAGCGCCGGCGCGTACCCTGATCGAGCATCTGCTGGCGGCTGGCGCCAGGGTGCTGGCCTATGATCCTGCGGCGATGCCGAGGGCGCGAGCCGAGTGGCCTGCGCAATGGTTTGAGTCGGGCGATCTGCAACTGGTCGCTGATCCCTACGCCGTCATGGACGGTGCGGATGCGCTGGTGCTGGTGACGGAGTGGAAGCCGTTCCGTGCCCCGGATTTCAATTCGATCAAGACCCGCATGCGCGGTAACCTGATCATCGACGGCAGAAACCAGTATGACCCCGCCCAGCTGCGCAAACTGGGATTTGACTATTGCGGAGTCGGGCGCGGCGCCAAAGTGGAAATCGTACCCGGCAACGAAACGGTTGCGGATCAACAGCTTGATCACCAACTGGCAAACGCCGCTTAAGCAGTCCGCAATCCGGCGGTTCAGCTTGGGTCAGTCGAAGCTTTGATGTTTTGGGCGAGGCGCTCGATGGCCTCGCCCATATAGGACTCCAGCCTGAAATGCTTAGCCTGCGGCAGGCGGGGGTAGTGATCAACGATGGCGCGGGTGTAGGCCGGATCATAGTGTTTGACCAGCAGCTCTTCCGTCAGCTCGGGCCAGCGGCTGTCGCGCGCCATGTCCTGCCAGCGATCGATGACTTCACCGCCATGCAGGGCGCGCAGGCAATCGAGCTGGCCGTTGAGCAGGGCGGTGTCGCTGAGGAAATGCCGGTATTCATCCATCAGCAGCGCGACGCGCACGGGGATCGGTGCCTCGATGACGACACAGGCGCTTTGCCACATTGCATCAATCAGTTCCGGCGGCACACGCAGCTTGCCGATCTTGCGGCTTTCCGATTCCACATAGACCGGGCGGTCTGGTGACAGATGCTTCAGCGCGTGCCAGACGCGGCTTTCGAACATTTTTTGTGCGGGTTGCGGTGCGTCGGGCAGGTTGCCCAGCACCGAGCCGCGATGCGCGGCAAGTTCCTCCAGATCCAGTACCTGCGCGCCCTGTGCTTTTAATGCGCGCAGCAGCTGGCTCTTGCCGGTACCGGTCATGCCGCAGACGACGCGCCAGTCAAATCGCGCCGGCAGTATTTTCAGTTCTTCGATGACGGCATGGCGGTAGGCCTTGTAGCCTCCCAGGAAACGGCTGGTGCGCCAGCCAACGCGGCTGAGGATATGCGCCAGCGCATTGCTGCGTTCACCGCCGCGCCAGCAATACACCAAAGGACGCCAGTCGCGCTGGTGATTAATAAAGCGCTCGCGCAGATGCCGCGCGGCGTTGGTGGCAACCAGCGAGGCGCCGAGTTTTTTGGCATCGAAGGGCGAGACCTGTTTATAAAGCGTGCCGACTTCGATGCGTTCCTGATCGTTCAGCACCGGGCAGTTGATTGCCCCCGGCATGTGGTCCTCGGCAAACTCGCTTTCCGAGCGCACGTCGATGATGTCGCTGAAGGCTTCAAGCTCATCGAGGCTGCTGACGGTGGCGATGCGGGTGTCGGAGGCGGCGGATGCCATGCGGGTATTCAGGGTCTGCGATTGCAATTGCGGATTCTGATTGTACCGCAAGGGTTGGTCTGCGCCCTGCGTGCGTTCAGGGCAGCTCACCCTGGCGCAGTCGGCGCAGGGCACCGCGCGCCGGGTCCATGGCGGCGGCGAGCGGGGCTTCCACCGGCAGCGGTTCACCGTGAATCAGGCTGGCGAGGAGTTCTCCACCCATCGCAG
>JBILYA010000262.1:0-3868 GCA_044378065.1 Burkholderiales bacterium
TCGGCATGGATGTTCGGGGCCAGTGGCGCAACCTGCCTGCGGTTTATGCATTGGCGCAAGATCAACAGGATTGAATAACAGCATGCTCGGCATCATTGGCGGTAGCGGACTTGACCAGTTGTCCGGACTCGAAATCAAGGAGAAACGGGCTTGTGCCACGCCCTATGGTGAGCCTTCGGCGGATCTGGTCTTCGGAATGTTGCGCGGGCAGGCGCTGGTTTTCCTGCCGCGTCATGGCGCCGATCATTCGTTTGCACCGCACCGCATCAACTATCGCGCAAATTTGTGGGCTCTGCATGCGCAGGGTGTGCGCAATGTCGTTGCGGTTTCCACGGTCGGGGGGATCACAAAGCGGATGGTTGCCGGCGCGCTGGTTGTGCCGGATCAGGTCATCGACTATACCCATGGCCGTGAAAGCACCTACTTCGACGGCATCAAAATGCCTTTGCAGCATATCGATTTCACCCTGCCGTTCTGTGCTGACATGCGAGGCCGTTTGCTGGCGGCGGGACGCGTGGCCGGATATGAGTTACTGGACGGTGCGACTTATGGCGCCACTCAGGGGCCTCGGCTTGAGACCGCTGCAGAAATCAGCCGGATGGAACGCGACGGTGCGGATCTCGTTGGTATGACGGGTATGCCGGAGGCGGTGCTTGCGAAGGAACTTGGCCTCAGTTATGCGATGCTGGCCGTGGTAGTCAATCCCGCAGCGGGTAGGGGTGACAATGCCAAGGCGGTATCCCTTGATGACATTCATGCGGTATCCAATGTAGCGATGAAAAAAGTGCGTCTTATTCTCGAAGCGATGGAGCAGGATCGTGGCGGTTAGGCCGGTACTGCGCATGGGCGATCCACGCCTGCTGGAAGTGTCCCGACCGGTTGAGCGCTTTGATACGGCAGAGCTGCGTGAACTGTTGACCGACATGCAGGACACGATGCATGCGCTCAATGGTGCGGGTCTGGCCGCGCCACAGATCGGTGTTCCCCTTCGGGTCGTCATATTCGGCATGCAATCTAATCCGCGATATCCGGATGCAGAACCGGTACCGTTCACCGTTCTCGTCAATCCGGTGCTCGAGAAGCTGGGAGATGAGCTTGAGGAGGGCTGGGAGGGATGCCTGTCGGTACCCGGCATGCGGGGGTTGGTCCCACGCTATAAACGGCTCCGTTACCGGGGGTTTGATGCTTCAGGCCATGCCATCGACCGTACGGTTGATGATTTTCATGCGCGTGTTGTTCAGCATGAATGCGATCATCTGGACGGTGTGCTGTATCCGATGCGGGTTCGCGACTTACGCGATTTCGGATTTACCGAAGAACTTTTTCCCGGCAAAAATCTGGGCGACGACTGAATCCGTAGGCGATCAGATTCTCAGCTGATCCAGTAGTTCGCTTTCAAAACGGACTGTCGTTTTTGGGTTGTTCAGTGCGTTACCGCTGACGACAAAGGTATCTTCGGCACGGAAACCCAGGGTATTGATCTTGGCAGAATGCAGATTGATATCGAACGCGGTCAAAGTTCTGGAGATACGCGACAGCAGTCCAGGCCTGTCACCCGCGACAATCGACATCATCCGGTAGGCACCACGCTCATCAGTCTGGATGACGACTTCCGGAGTGATGGGGAAGTGACGCAGCTGGCGGCTGATCCGGGGTTTCGACAATGGCGGCAGTGGTGCGTTGTTAGTCAGGCGATCCGTCAGTTCGTATTCGATGTAGCTGATCAGGTCGCGGTATTCCGAGGCCTGACGACCCGAGGTATCCTGGATCTGGAAGGTGTCGAGCGCGTAGCCGTGCTGTGTCGTGTGCACCTTGGCCTCGAAAATATCGAAGCTGATGCTCTCAAAAAAACTGCAGATCCTAGAAAAAAGTTCTTTCTGGTCGGCAAGGTAGACCATGACCTGGAGACCTTCCCCGATTGGCGACAGGCGTGCCCGGACAACAGGGGTCGTTGTCTTGAAGCGCTGGTACAGTTGGCGTGTGTGCCAGGCTATTTCCTGAGGTTCGTGACGCAGAAAATAGCCAGTATCGAGTTGCTGCCAGAATTCCTTGTAGGCGTTTTCGGGGATTGCGTAGAGCAGGAGCTTGGCGATGGCTTCTTCCTGTCGCGCCCGCTGTCCGTCCTGTCGTTCGCTGCGCTCGCCACTTAGCAGGCGGCGTGTGCTGTAAAAGAGGTTCTCCAGCAGTCGTGCCTTCCAGGCATTCCACACCTTGGGGCTTGTGCCGCGTACATCGGCGACGGTGAGCAGATAAAGAGCGACAAGATGTCGTTCATTGCCAACCCTTTTGGCGAAATCCTGAATCACCTCGGGGTCGGACAGATCCTGTTTTTGAGCCGTGGCTGACATCACCAGGTGCTGCTCAACCAGCCACGTAACCAGTTCGCAGTCTGCGGTGCTGAGTCCGTGGGCTTTGCAGAAACGCATTGCATCCGGTTTTCCGAGTTCGGAATGGTCTCCGCCGCGACCTTTGGCGATATCGTGAAACAAGCCGGCAAGATAGAGCAGTTCAGGACGGTCAAACTCGCTCATCAGACGGCTGCACAGCGGGAACTCGTGGGCCAATTCAGGTACTGCAAAGCGCCGAAGATTCCGTACGACTTTCAGGATGTGTTCGTCGACGGTATAAACGTGGTAAAGGTCGTGTTGCATCTGGCCGACGATACGGCCGAAAGCGGGTATGTAGCGTCCCAGGATGTCGTACTGGTGCATGCGGCGTAGTTCGCGGATAACACTCATCGGACTACGCAGGATTTCCATAAATAATTCCCGCATGCGCGGTTCGCGCCGCGCGGCGGGATTAATGCGACGTCGGGCGCGCCACATTGCCCGCAGCGTAAATGCGCCGATAGCCTTGATCTCGCGATGCTTCTGCATCAACACGAAAACTTCGAGAATGGCGCAAGGGTCGCGCTCAAAAATGGTTTCGTCAGGTGCGGAAAGTAGTTCGCCCAGAATGACGAAGCGTTCATTCAGCGGTTTGACCTGGCGGTTACCCGGAGGCGCGATACGCCGCTCCAGATTCTGAAGCAGAATCGTATTCAGCTGAGAAACGGATTTTGCGGTCTGGTAATAGCGCTGCATCAGGCGCTCGCTGGCACGCTTGCCGGTGCGTTCGGCAAACCCCAGTTGCTTTGCAAGTGCCGTCTGGTGATCAAACAGCAGGCGGTCTTCACGGCGGCCGGCGAGATAGTGCAGCCGGATGCGTAACATGCCCAATACCCGTTCGTGGCGGCTGATGGCAGCAGCTTCATCCCGGGTAATGAATCCCCGGCGGGCCAGCTCCAGCCAGGTGCGGCCCAGACCCGCTGCGCGGGAAATCCACAAAATGGTGTTCAGATCACGCAGGCCGCCTGCGCTTTCTTTCAGATTGGGCTCGAGGTTGGTTTCCTGGTGTCGGGAATGACGGTCATGCTGTTCGATCATTTTCGCCCGCAGGAATGTGACGGGGTCAATTGACTGCAGCAGTCTGCGCGTGAATTTGCGGTATAAATCCCGGTTTCCGGATATCAGGCGCGACTCCAGCAAGGTCGTCTGCACCGTAATATCGCTGGCCGCGACTTCGAAACATTCCTCAAGGGTCCTCACGCTGTGGCCGGTTTCCAGCCCAATGTCCCAGAAATGTCCGACCAGTGATTCCAGCTTGGATTTGAGGGCGTCGTCAGGCGATGCTGGCAACAGGATCAGGATATCAACGTCGGAATACGGGAAGAGTTGCCCGCGGCCATAGCCGCCGACGGCGATCAGCGCAGCGCCTGCCGGCATCTGCTGAGCTTTCCATGCTTGCCGCAAATGACGGTCGGTCAGCAGGGCCAGTCCATGCAGAAGATCGTGACCGAGTTGACCCGACTCAAAGCGCTCGCGGATGG
>JBILYA010000261.1:0-3868 GCA_044378065.1 Burkholderiales bacterium
GGCGGGAATGCGCGAAAAAATGCACAAGAAGCAGCATATTAGCGCAATGCAGCAAAGGCTTCATGCCGCCAGTGCGGCGATGACCCAGTAGCGTCCGAATTTGCCGATGGCGATGAACAGCGTCGACCACCAGGGATTGAGGCGCAGCCAGCCGGCCGCAACGCACAGCGGATCACCGAGCAGCGGCACCCAGGACAGCAGCAGCGCCGGGCTGCCCCAGCGTTGCACGGTGGCCAGCCCTTTGAGCGGTTTGGTCTGCGGAATCAGCCGGCCGAGCAGATAGGAAGACAGGCCGCCCAAGGTATTGCCCAGAGTGGCAACGCCCAGCGCCGGCCACAACTGCTCGGGATGCAGTTTCAGCACGGCAAACAGCACCGCCTCGGACCCGCCTGGCAGCAGGGTCGCGGCCAGAAAACTGCTGGCGAACAGGGTGCCGAGAGTGATGGATGCGTCCAAGAGGAATTTGTCGTCTGCGAGGGATGATTTGAAGAGGGCAATCGGCTTCTTTACACTGCCTGCCTGTCACAAGCCGGCGCACTGCATTCCTTACCGATAATCCGAGCATTAAAGCCGCTGCAGAATACCGCAACAGCGGGTGTTTCGCAGCGAAACGCCGACCCCAGCTATTTTTAATTAAAACAAATACTTATGTGATTTTCTCGGGCAGCCCGGTTTTTGCTGCACCAGGCCGGCCGGAATGACCGACGGACTGATAGTCATATCCACGGAAGTTTTAAATCAGCGTGACTGCGGGGGAGCCACATACCGCAGAAAAGGGAGATATTGTGCAGATATTGTGGTTGTTGCCCGCGCCGCTGGCGAAATCCGTTGCCGGCGACAGGCAGGAGCAGCGGTTGTTGAATCTGAATCTGGCCAGCGCCCGGTTGCGCGGCGGCGTTGCCTCAACCTTTGCGCTGCGGGCAGGTCATCGCAATGTGTTCCTGGATGGTGATGATCCGGCTGCAATCAGCAGTGTGGATCTGGATGCCATCGACCTGTGCGTGGTCACCAAGTTTTTCGGCACGAGCAACGCCCGCCTGTGGCTTGAAGTTCTGGGCCGTCTGGTCAAGACCAAGCGCAAGGTTCTGGTGGATATCTGCGAATACCCCTTTGTGGTTAAAAAAAATGCCGCCATTTCCGATTTTTACAACAAGGCCCTTGCGTACTGCGATGTCATGACCGTCAATTCATCGCGCATGCAGGAATTGATGGCGCCGCATCTGGGGCGAGCACCGCTGGTCATTGAGGATGCGATTCTGGAGTCTGAGCAAAAGCCGCAGTTTGCTCCGGGAAAGGTTTTGAAACTGCTGTGGTTCGGCCATCCGACGAATTTCAAATATCTGGCGGATCTGCTTCCATCGCTGAAAACGTTCAGTCAGCAGCAGAAATGCCAGTTGACCATCGTGTCTTCGCCCGAACTCAAGGACAAGGTTCCGCCGGTCGACAAGAAGCTGTCAGCGCAGTTCAGCACGCGGTTTATTGCCTGGAGTTTCCAGTCGCAGCGGGATGCATTGGCGGATTGCGATCTGGTACTGATTCCGGGGGATCCGGCTGATCCGCGCAAATCCGGCGCGTCATCGAACCGCATTGCGGAGACGCTTCAGGCGGGACGATTCCCGGTAGCCGCCGCGCTCGGCAGTTACCTGCCTTATGAACAGGCGGCGTGGCTGGGCAGAGATCTCATCGCGGGCATCGACTTTGCGTTGTCGCAGCCGAAGGAGGTACTGTCGCGGATACAGCGGGGCCAGGTGCTGGTAAAAACTACGGTGAAACCCAGCATTGTGGGAAAACAGTGGCTGGCCTTGTTCGAAAGCCTGACTGAAAAAAAATCAAAGCCGGTTACACCGGCGGCGACCCGCCGTAAAACAACGCTCAAAAAACTGAATCTGGGTTGCGGCGATAAAATTCTGCCGGGCTATATCAATGTTGATGTCGCTGGCAGCCGGCAAGGACGTAAACCCGACGTGCTGTGTGATTTGCGAAAACTGAAACCTTTCGCCGATAACGAAGTTGACGAAATTCTTTCGGTCCACGTGGTCGAGCATTTCTGGCGATGGGAAATTGTGGATGTCGTTAAAGAGTGGGTCAGAGTTCTCAAGCCTGGCGGATTGATGGTGATCGAGTGCCCCAATTTGCTGACCGCCTGCCAGGAAATCATGCAAAACCCGGATATCGCCATCGGTCCAGGCAAAGAGGGGCGGCGGAGCATGTGGGTCTTGTATGGAGATCCCGGATGGAAAGATCCGTTGATGATGCACCGCTGGGCTTATACCCCGAACAGCCTGATGCAGCTCATGCGGGAAGCCGGTTTGGTAAATCTGCGGCAGGAACCTGCGCAGTTCAAACTCAAGGAGCCCCGCGACATGCGGATCGTTGGCGAGAAGGCGGTCGTTTAATCTTACTGAAGTGAGCGAAAGCTGCAGAAATTATGGGCGTCGGTGTCTCAGGTCGGTCATGTGGGGCATTGCGAGACTGACTAACGGGTTTTTGAATTAACGCCAAGAATCCTGCCTTGAAGTTTCCGAGCTAAACCTTGCTGTAAAGCATCTGATTCAAATCGCCCATGGCGTGGTTTTCTGTTGAATTAAACGCTTCCTGAAGGCAAACCGGCCAGGGTTTATTAAGCGGTGTTGCGGGCCGGCTGGGCTGAACCCGGCGATACGGCCGTTTTTTCTCCGGGGCAATAATTTGAACTGGAGGCCGGGGTTCATTAAACTCCGGTGTCCTCCCGACCGGCTGGCCGGTTAATTGTGGAATCCCGACATCATGAGCACCCTGATTACTGAAGAATACCGGCAAATGCAGGCCGCCCTGCATCAGAACCCCAATTACGGGGTGGCCTCGGTTCAGTATGCGCCGACCGTCGCTGACATCCTCAAGCAGGTCGGCTCGACGGAGCTGTTGGACTACGGCGCGGGCAAGGGCCGCCTCGGCGAGACGCTGCAGACCCTGATGCTGAATCCGCCGCAGATTCGTCATTACGAGCCTTCGCGTCCTGAATGGTCGGCGACGCCGGAACCCGCACCCTTTGTGACCTGTATCGATGTGCTGGAACACATCGAACCCGAGTTGCTCGATAACGTGCTGGATGATTTGCAGCGCGTCACCCTGGACCGCGGTTTTTTTACGGTGCACACGGGTCCGGCGATCAAGGTCTTGCCTGATGGACGTAATGCCCATTTGGTCCAGGAACCCGCGTCGTGGTGGCTGCCCAAATTCATGAGCCGTTTTGAGTTAAAGGTTTTTCAGTCCATGCCTCAGGGCTTCTGGATTGTTGTCCAGCGGAAAGCGGACATATCCCCGGCGGAGGAGCCTGCTGCAGCGCCGAACCCCTATAACGCGGGGATATTGCGCAGAGTTCTGAAGTCATCGATTTTCAAGAAATAAACCTTCCAAGCCGTTTTTACAGATCCCGTTTTCGCAGATTCATTTATCAAAGGAAAAGAAGATGAGTTACGTCATTGATTTCGCCGGTGTCGTCACCCTGCCGGTGGTTGAGAGCAGCAAAGCCTTTCCCGTCGGCCGCATTTACTGCGTCGGCCGCAACTATGCCGAGCACGCGCGCGAGATGGGCCATGACCCGGACCGCGAGCCGCCGTTTTTCTTCATGAAGCCGGCTGATGCCATCGTGCAGAACGGCGCGACCATCCCCTATCCGCAGATGACCAAGGATGTGCACCACGAAATCGAGATGATCGTCGCCATCGGCAAGGGCGGCGCCAACATTCCGGCGGAGAAGGCTCTGGATCACGTGTACGGCTACGGTGTCGGCCTCGACATGACGCGCCGCGACCTGCAGGGCGAAGCCAAGAAAATGGGCCGCCCCTGGGAAATGGGTAAAGCCTTCGACAATTCCGCACCCTGCACC
>JBILYA010000263.1:0-3825 GCA_044378065.1 Burkholderiales bacterium
CTCGCAGACAGCGGCCCGTCTGTATTCGTCGCCTTACTCGGGACGGATACGCGCCCTGGCTGCAGCAGAGCGGATGACCTCCTATCCGGTGGAAGGCCGTGTGCTGCGGGAACGTCTGGGTGCAGGCGCCGAATATGCCGGACCGGATGTGACAGTCGAAGCGATCGCCTGGCAAAACAACGGCACGCTGTCAAAAGACGGCGCGAGCCTGATCGGCTCATGGCGACCGGATGATCACTGGGCAATCTATGCCGGCGCAGAAGCCTATTCATCCGACACGCCGCTGCGTGCCCAGTATTACGGCATCTCCGGCAACGCCGTTGATCTGGGCGGCGAATACCGCTGGCATGAATCACGGGCGATATCAGCATCGGTGCGTGCCATCGACTTTTCCGACGGCAACCGCCGGCAAAGCGAACGTGTCGTGTTCAAGCAGCGGCTGATTGATCAGCCTCACTTCGATCTTGATCTGCGACCGGAATACTACGCATCACGCAATTCAAAAGTGGGCGCACCGTATTTCAACCCGGTCAATGACCAGGCCCTGACACTGGCACTGGAAGCAGAACATGTCATCTCCCGCCGCTATGACCGCAGCTGGGTCCAGCGCGTAGTGTTCGCTGCGGGCAACTACAAGCAGGAAGGCTTCGGCAGCGGCACGATCGGCTCGCTGAGTTATGAACAGCGCTACCGCTTTGATCCGACCTTCGAGATCCGCTACGGCCTTGAAACCAACCGGCGGATTTACGACGGCACGGCAGAGCGCGCGCTGACGGGATTCTTCAGCCTGAACAAACGATTCTGATGACGACCATGCGCAAACTGCTCATCACCCTGTTCTTCAGCCTGCTCTGCACATGGAGCAGCCTGCAAAACGCGCAGGCGGGGGAAAATGGATCGACATTCGTGGCCATCGCCTTTCATGATGTCGTTGATGACCGCCGCGACCTCGGCGATGACGCGATGACCACGGGTACGCTGATTTCGTTTTTCGAATGGCTCAAGGCCAATAACTGGACCGCGGTCTCGGCCAATGATGTGTTGCGCGCCGCCAATGGCGGACCGCCGCTACCGCCGCGCGCCATCCTGATCACTTTCGACGATGGTTATAGCAGCCTTTATACGCGCGTATTTCCGCTGCTTCTGGCCTACCGGATTCCGGTGGTTTCAGCGCTGGTCGGCACCTGGATGGATGCACCCCTCGGCGCTACTGTCGATTACGACGGAAAAACCGTACCGCGTCGCAATTTCATTTCCTGGAATGAAGCGCGGGAAATGCAGGCTTCGGGGCTGGTCGAATTCGCCTCACATAGTTACGACCTGCACCGCGGCGTGACCGGCAATCCGCAGGGTAATATCATGCCCAGCGCGGTGACCCGGGAATTCAAAAAAGATACCGGCTATGAAAGCGCCGCATCCCATAACGCCCGTATCGAAGCAGATGCACGCCGGATTCACGCGCTGCTGTCACGCGAACTCGGCCGCGCGCCGCGGTTGTGGGTCTGGCCCTACGGCCGTTATTCGCAATCCGCCGTTGATTCGATCCGCAAAGCCGGTTTCGAAATGGCGCTGACGCTGGATGCCGGCCCCGGCGACACCCGTACACTAATGTCTGTCCCGCGCCAGTATCCGGGGGCGGATGCCGCATTGTCTGCGCTGACATCCATGGTCAGGCTGCAGGACAAACTGCCAACGGTACGCAGGATGCTGTGCCTGAACCCGGGCGAGTTGTGGACCGGCAGTTATGAATCCACTGATGAACGCCTGGGTCGGACCATTGAACGCCTGCGCAAGATAGGCAGCACGGCCGTCGTCGTCGATGCCGTCGGACGCAATGCCGCAGGACAGCCGGATCACGCCTGGTTTTCAACCAATGCGCTGCCGGTCAAGGCTGATCTGCTGTCGCGCATCGTCTGGCAGTTGCAGACCCGCGCCGGCGTTGAGGTACACGTCAGAATGCCGGTGGCAGGCAGTGCAGACCGCACGCTTGCGCTGTTCCGCGACCTCGGCGCGAACGTACCGCTGTCCGGACTGCTGATGGATGACGTTCCCTCACTGAGTCGCCTCACGCCAGCCGACGGGACGTTTACCGGTCAACCCTGGGAAACACGGGCGGCGCGTGACCAGATTGATATCAATGCGCTGGGAGCAGACGCGAAAGCAGCGCTGCAGGCATTCCGCGAAGTACAACATCACCGCCCCTGGGCCAGTCTGACACTAGTCAGCGACGAGGCCGTCACAGGCAGTCGCATTGCCGACCTCTCCCTGCAAAATATCCGAATCCCCTCAGAAAGAAATGCGCCGGCACTGACCAATATCCAAAAACTCAGGGAAACAGCAGGCCGGCGGTCCGGCCTGTGGCTGACCGGCGAAAACCCGCCCGCTGCGCAAACTCTCCGCGACACCATGCGGCGCTACCAGCAACTGGGCGGCACAACGTTGGGCTGGTGCCCGGACTCCCCCGTCTCCGATCTGCCTGCAGCCGGCGACATCGCTGCGGATGTGTCGGCCTCGACCTTTCCGGTGAGTTTCTGACATGACGCTCGACTGGGTCGCGATCTCGCAGGGTATTTCGGCGTTCTGCTTTGGCTACCCCTTCGTGATGGCCTGGTACTGGATGTCCGGTGGCATTCTCTTCCGGTTGCTGCGCGAGCGGCATGAACCACTGCCCGATGCGCCACCGGTGCTGCATGAATACCCGCTGGTTTCCATTCTGCTGCCCTGCTTCAACGAAGAAGACCAGGCTGCCGAAACCTTTAGCGCGCTGGCCGCACTCCAGTATCCGAATTTCGAGATTATCGCCGTCAACGACGGTTCGAAGGACAACACCGCAGCCATTCTCGATGAACTCGAAAAGAGTATGCCGCAGCTGCGCGTGGTGCATCTGGCGCAAAACCAGGGCAAATCAACAGCATTGAATGTCGGCGCCTTGGTTGCTGCCGGAGAAATCCTGGTCGGCATTGATGGTGACGCCCTTCTGGACCCGCATGCCCTGACCTGGTTTGTACGACGCTTCCAATCAGATCCCGCCATCGGCGCACTCACCGGCAATCCGCGAATCCGTAATCGCGGCTCGGTGCTCGGCCGTTTGCAGGTCGGCGAATTTTCTTCCGTGGTGGGCCTGATCAAGCGCGCACAAAGTACCTACGGAACGCTGTTCACCGTATCCGGCGTCATTTGCGCCTTCCGCAAACGGGCGCTGCATGACGCAGGCTGGTGGTCGGCGACCGCGCTGACGGATGATGTCGATGTCACCTGGCGCATCCAGCTGGCCGGCTGGCGGGTCACCTTCGAACCCAAAGCGTTGTGCTGGATCCTGATGCCGGAAACCCTGAAAGGCCTGTGGCGGCAGCGGCTGCGCTGGGCCGAAGGCGGCGTGCAATCGGTCATGGAAGCAACGCCGTTGATGTTCCGTTCACGGCGCTGGCGTCTGCTGCCAATCTGGCTCAACTACTTAATTAGCGTAGCTTGGGCCTACTCGATGCTTCTGGGATTGCTGCTGTGGGTTGTTTCAACCTTGTTGCCGCTCTATACAGGGGGCCCGCTCGGCTTCGGCCTGATGCCGCAGGAGTGGGGAACGCTGCTGGCACTGACCTATATATTGCAAAGCTGCATCAGCGTGATGGTCGACAGCCGCTTTGAAAAAGGGCTGGTCTCTTCGATATTCTGGGTCATCTGGTATCCGCTGGTATTCTGGCTACTGCAAACGGCAACTGCCGTTCTGGCGCTACCCCGTGCGCTGATGCGCCCGCGCCATGCCAGAGGTACATGGGTAAGCCCGGATCGGGGACTGCGATGATCAAGCTCAAACCCCAGGACAAATGG
>JBILYA010000375.1:0-2841 GCA_044378065.1 Burkholderiales bacterium
CACCGCCGCAACATCCTGGATCACACCGGTCTCGTTGTTCGCCAGCATCACCGACATCAGTGCCGTTTTTTCGGCCAGCGCGGCATCGACATCGGCCAGATCAATCTGCCCGTCACGATTCACCTTCAGCTTGCGCAGCTTCCAACCCTGACGCTGGAGATCCTGTGCCGGGGCCGTCACGCAGGGGTGTTCGATGCTGCTGACCGCCACCTGCCCCGGTTTCATGCCTGAAGCCACACCGCGGATGAACAGGTTATTGGCTTCGGTGCCGCCGCTGGTAAACACCACCTGTGCCGGCTGCGCGCCGACAATAGCCGCCACCTGTTCGCGCGCCCGATCGACCGCCTTGCGCGCCACCGTGCCGAATTCGTGGCGGCTGGACGCATTGCCGCACTGCTCATGCAGGAAGGGCAGCATCACTTCCAGCACGCGCGGGTCCAGCGGCGTTGAAGCGTTGTGGTCGAAGTAGACGTGCATCATGCGCAAAGAAGCGGTTGAAATCCGGTCAGGCGGTTACTGCGTCCGGCTTGCGTGCCACCTTGCGCATGTCGTGCACCGGGGCGATGCCGGCATCCTTCGCACGCTGGTTTTCCACCAGCTGGCGCAGGGTCACCGAACCGAGGTAATCAAAAATGCGCTCGTTCAGATTGGCCCACAGGTCATGGGTCAGGCATTTTTCGTCGTCCTTGCAGTTTTCCTTGCCGGCGCACTGCGTCGCATCGATCGGCTCATCGACCGCCAGAATGATTTCGGCTACGGTCAGTTGCGACATGTCGCGGGCGAGGCAATAACCGCCGCCGGGTCCGCGCACCGAATCCACAATCTGCCGGCGCCGCAGCTTGCCGAACAGCTGCTCCAGATAGGACAGCGAAATGCGTTGCCGCCCGCTGATCTCTGCGAGTGTTACGGGCCCCGTGCCATGACGCATGCCCAGATCCACCATGGCGGTGACTGCAAAACGGCCTTTAGTCGTCAGTCTCATCTAGCACCTCAAATAATCATTTAAAAACAAATACTTATGAATACCCTGTTTTTGCCCAAGACAAAGTCCTACCAACTCAGTCAAGTATAAATAACCCCTGGGTTTTAGTCAACTATGCGGTTCAGGCTGCCGGCATCGAGTTTGGACTGGTCAGCCCCCTCGATTTGCAGGCCCAGACGCTTCAGTTCGGCAAGAATCTGGTCGATGCGCTGATCGGTTTCGGCGCTGTGATTGATCAGTGCATGCATGGCGCGCGCGACCGGGTCGTTGGCGTCGCGCGAAACTGCATAGGCGGCAAAGCCACTGCCGGACTCCTGCGATTCGACAATCCGCGCGGGGATGCCGATGGCCGTCGCCTGGTCGGGCACATCCTTGATCACAACGGCATTGGAGCCGATCTTGGCCTGTGCGCCGATGATGATGGGGCCGAGCACTTTCGCGCCGGCACCGATGACCACGCCGTTTTTAAGCGTCGGGTGGCGCTTGCCTTTGTTCCAGGTGGTGCCGCCCAGAGTGACGCCGTGATAGACCGTGCAGTCATCGCCGATCTCGGCCGTCTCGCCGATGACGACGCCCATGCCGTGGTCGATGAAAAACCGCCTGCCGATACGCGCGCCGGGATGGATTTCGATGCCGGTCAGCCAGCGCGCCCAGTGTGCGACCCATCGTGCCAGCCATTTGAAGCCGTGCGTCCACAGACCATGCGACAAACGATGGGCCAGCAAGGCATGAAACCCGGGATAACAGGTTGCCACTTCCCAGCGGCTGCGGGCAGCGGGATCGCGATCAAAAACGACGGCGATATCTTCCTGAATGCGCTCAAACATAAGCGTGACCTGATCAATCCACGGGCGGATGAAGACCCACTATTTTAATCAAGATTCAGGTGATGCAGAAAAAAGCTTTATAAACATGGGGTTAATAACCCCACATTTAATCCCGCTTTTTGGAAGTGATCAGGCTGCTGAGGATGCCGCGCAGGATGTTGACCTCCTCCACCTGCAGCCTGGAGCGACCGAACAGCCGGCGCAGCCGCAGCATCAGCTTGCGCGGATGCGCCGGATTGAGGAAGCCGGTCTGGGTCATCGTACTTTCGAGATGTCCGTAAAACGCCTCGACCTCTTCATGCGACGCCAGCCGCTCATCCTTGGGCACCGGCAATACACCGCCGCAGGCCATGCGCAGTTCATAACAGAAGACCTGTACCGCGGCCGCAACATTAAGCGAAGAAAAATCCGCATCGACGGGAATGCTCGCCAGCAGCCCGCAGCGGCTGACCTCGGCATTACTGAGCCCCGACGTTTCATTGCCGAAAACAAAGGCCACGGGATGCAACTGCGCCACTTCGACCGCCTGTGCCGCCGCCTCGCGCACATCCACCATCGGCACTGCGACATCGCGCCGCCGCGCAGAACAGGCCACCGCAAATGTCGTGCCCTGCAGCGCCTCGTCGAGCGACGTGCAAACCCGCACCGCACTCAGCACATCGGTCGCGCCGGCTGCGAACCACTGCGTCTGCGGATCGGGATAACGCTGCGGATTGACCAATGCGAGGTCCGTAATGCCCATGGTGCGCATCGCCCGCGCCGCCGAACCGATGTTGCCGGGGTGCGCAGTGCCGCAGAGGACGATACGAATATTTTTGAGTGGGTCAGGCGGGATCACGTAAAATACTGCCGTTCGAAGTTGTCTCGCGCGTTTATCGTTCTTTTTAAATTACACATCGCAGCCCACCATGCATCCAATGCTCAATATCGCGGTCAAAGCCGCGCGCCGCGCCGGCGGCATCATCAACCGCGCCGGCCGAAACCTTGATGTCATCGCCGTCAGGGAAAAATCCGCGAATGATTTCGTGTCGG
>JBILYA010000264.1:0-3803 GCA_044378065.1 Burkholderiales bacterium
CGGCGGCCTTGATCACCTTTTCCCACTTGTCTTTTTCCGACTTGATATAGGCGCCGAACTGCTCCGGGGTGCTTGGTGCAGCATCCAGGCCCGAGGCGAACAGGATCTTTTTGACGTCTTCCAGTTTGAGGACGACGTTGATCTCCTTGTTCAGGCGATTGATGATCGGGCGCGGGGTTTTGGCCGGGACCAATACGCCGTACCAGTTGTTGGCGTCGAAACCCTTGACGCCTGCTTCGGAGATGGTCGGCAGTTCCGGCACCAGGGCGGAACGTTTGATCGTGGTCACGCCCAGTGCGCGCAGGCGGCCGGTTTTCATGTGCGGTACGGCACTGGCCGCGGTTGCGAAGATCAGGTTGATGTTGCCGGCTACGAGGTCGACGATCGACGGGCCACCGCCTTTGTAAGGCACGTGAACGATCTTGGTGCCGGTCTGCAGATTGAACAGTTCCAGCGCGAGGTGGCCGGCGCCGCCGACGCCCGATGAGCCGCCGTTGAGCGTTTTGGATTTGCCCAGCGCGATCAGTTCCGCGACGTTTTTCGCGGCAACCGAAGGATGCACGACCAGGATGTTGGTCGAATCAACAGCTTGTGACACCGGCAGCACGTCTTTCAGTGGATCGAAAGGCAGTTTTTTGTAAAGCGCGGGATTGATTGCCAGCGAGGCGATGGTGCCCATCAGCACGGTATAGCCGTCCGGCTGGGAGTTGGCGGTGATTTCGGTGGCGATGTTGCCCGACGCGCCGGGACGGTTGTCGATGATGATCTGCTGACCGAGCAGTTCGCCCAGTTTCACGCCGACTGCGCGTGCGGTGGTGTCGGTTCCGCCGCCGGGTGCAAAACCCACCAGCATGCGAATCGGTTTGGTCGGCTGCCAGTCGCCGGCCGGTGTTGTGGCAGCCGATGCGGTTCCGGCAGCCAGGGCCAGCGGCAACGTGAGTGCGATGGATTTCCAGTTGAACATTGATTACTCCTCGGTTGATGCTGAGTTTTGATTGGTGAATGCTTGAGGCCCGTCATTATACCCAGAGGGCTCTCCCGGCTTGCCGTAATGATGGGATGTTGCCGGGGATATGCCGCAGTGCATCAGTGACGGTCCTGACGCGATGGGCTGCCTGATTTCAGGTGCGCGAGCAGCAGGCGCGCCGCCATGCCCAGGGTGTGGGGCTCACGGGTGCAGATATTCAGCCGGTAACGGGCCCAGCTGTCATTGAGGCGGATGCAGTGGAAGGACATGGCCTTGCTGTAGGGCAGCGCGCAGTGTTCGGGCAGCACGGCGAGGCCGAGTCCGGCTTCGACCATGCGGCGCAGGCCGTCGAAGCCGTCGACCTGCAGGCGGTGTTTCAGCGCGACGCCCTGTTCGGCAGCGACGCGCAGTACCAGATTGCCGATCGAACTGGTGTCGGAGAGGCTGACAAAGTCATGGGCTGCTGCTTCGGCCAGCGAAATGGTTTTGCGTTTGGCGAGTGCATGGTCCAGCGGGGTGATCAGCACCAGGCGTATCGCTTGATACGGGATGACCGTCAGGCCTTCGGCCGGCACATGGGGCGCAAAAATGCCGATGTCGGCCTCGCCTTCGGTAACGGCGCGGACCACATCAACGCTGTGTTTTTCTTCGAGCTGGATGCCGACCCGCGGGTGGGCATCCAGATAGTCACGCAGCGCCGCGGGCAGCGCGCCCGATACCCCCGACGGGTTGGCGTGGATGCGAATGCGGCCGCGGTGGCCGCCGGCGTATTCGCTGAGTTTGTTTTCCGCGCGATCAAGGATGGCGAAGATGCTGCGCACATCGGCGGCGAGGGCTTCACCGGCGGCCGTCGGGCGGATGCCCTTGGGGTGGCGGTCGAACAACTGCACGCTCAGCGTGGTTTCGAGTTCGGTGATGCGCTTGCTGATGGCGGGCGCGGTGATGTGTTCGCGCGCGGCGGCCTTGGCGATGCTGCGTTCTTCGACCACCGCGAGGAACAGTTTTAAAGTCGTGAGATCGGGCCGCATGACGTTATCAGGATGGCGCTTTGAAATTTATTAATTAAAACAGATATTTGCCGATATTTCCGGCGGCGGAAGATCAGCCATAAGCGGCGGGAACGGGGGTCATAAGCAATGGTTAACGCGACCGGGTGCGCATTCTGGCACCATCCCCTGCGATCCACAAACCGCCAACCGGAGAAATGCGCCATGAGCGATACCATTACCCTGTTCACCAAACCCGGATGAAGTAGTTGTCTCAAGGCGAAAGAGTTTCTTTCGCGTTCCGGTGTGCAGTTCGAAGTCGTCGACATCATGGCGGATCCCGAGGGGATGAATCGCCTGCTGGCCTTTGGTGTGCGTAACGTGCCGGTTGTGTCGCGTGGTAAAGAATATGTATTCGGCCAGGTGCTGGCCGATGTGGCGCGACTTGCCGGTGTGAAGCCGCCTGGGCAGGCGGGTCTGACGCCGGCGCAGATGGTCGAGCGCTGGTTGTTCGTGCTGGCTGCCGCGCAGCGTTTCGTGCGCCAGCTGCCCACGGATTACATGGAAGAGCGTGCGATTGCCAATCGCGACCGCTCGGTGCGTTACATGGCTTTCCATGTGTTCCGCATCGGCGAAGCTTTCCTCGAAGTCACGCAGGGTGAAGAGATGACCGTCGAGCGGCCGAATGTGGCGCCGGGTGATGATCTGAAAACCGGCGCGCAGATTGCCGTCTACGGTGACGACATCATCAAACGCATCACGGCGTGGTGGGACAGCGTTGCTGATCCGACCTGCGCGGGCAAAGTACCCACGTACTACGGCATGCAGCCGATGCGTGACGTGCTGGAGCGCTGCACCTGGCACTCGGCGCAGCACGTGCGCCAGCTGATGGCGATTCTCGAGCGTCTGAACATTGCGCCCGATACGCCCGTCACCGACAAGGATCTGGCCGGTCTGCCGATGCCCAAGGGCGTTTGGGAATAACCATCCATAAAACCGGAAACAACATGACACTGCAAATCGGAATTCTCGAAGGCGATGACATCGGGCTGGAAGTGGTGCCCGAGACCATCAAGGTGATGAAGGCGGCGGCGCAGAAGTGCGGACTTTCGGTGAACTGGCATCCGGTGCCGATCGGCATGAAGGCCTACAAGGAACTGGGTTACACCCTGCCGCCGGGCACGCTGGACAAGCTCGACACGTTGGACGGCTGGGTGCTCGGACCGATCGGCCATCAGGCTTATCCGAAAGGTTTGCCCAATGCGATCAACCCGCATCCGATCCTGCGCAAGCATTACGATCTGTTCGCCAATATCCGTCCCGCCAAGTCGTACGCCGGACTGCCGTCGATCTATAACGATGTCGACCTGATCATCGTTCGCGAGAACAACGAGGGCTTCCCGCCGGACCGTAACGTGTTCATGGGCAACGGCGAGTTCCGGCCGACGCCGGACATGACCATCGGCATTCGCGTGATCACGCGCCAGGGTTCGCGCAAGGTCGCACGCGCGGCGTTTGAGCTGGCGCGCACCCGTCCGCGCAAGATCATGACAGCGGTACACAAGGACACGGTGTTCAAGCTCGCCTGCGGCATGTTCGCCGAAGAGTGCCGTCTGCTGGCCAAGGAATATCCGGATGTGACCTACAACGAAGTGCTGGTCGACACGATGGCGATGAAGCTGGTGATGAAACCCCAGCAGTTCGATGTCATTGTCACCACAAACACCTTCGGCGACATCCTGTCGGATGCGGCTGCAGGACTGGTTGGCGGGCTGGGTCTGGCACCCGGACTGTCAGCAGGACCGGATCGCGCGATGGCGCAGGCCACCCACGGCTCGGCGCCGGACATC
>JBILYA010000265.1:0-3799 GCA_044378065.1 Burkholderiales bacterium
TGCATCTTGCCGTCGCGACGGATGGTCAGGCGCAGCCATTCCGACAGCGCGTTGACCACGGATACACCGACGCCGTGCAGGCCGCCGGAAATCTTGTACGAGTTGCTGTCGAATTTGCCGCCGGCATGCAGTTCGGTCATCACCACTTCAGCGGTGGAACGTTTTTCCTCGTCTTCCGGATGGATGTCGGTCGGAATACCGCGGCCATTGTCGGCCACGCTGATCGAGTTGTCCGGATGGATGATGATTGAGATTTCGTCGCAGTGACCCGCCAGCGCTTCGTCGATCGCGTTATCGACCACCTCGAACACCATGTGGTGCAGGCCGGTGCCGTCGCTGGTGTCGCCGATATACATGCCCGGACGTTTGCGTACGGCCTCAAGTCCCTTGAGGACCTTGATGCTGTTGCCGTCGTATTCGTTTCCGGTGCGCGGTTCTTTGTCGCTCATTGTTTCTCTTTTCTCTGTTGCTTTGTTGTTTGCTTAGATCCGCATCGGCATCACGACATAGCGGAAATCGTCGCGGCCCGGTAGCGTGATCAGCATACTGCTGTTGGCGTCGCCGAAAGAGCAGGTCACTTTCCCCGGGGGCACATTGCTGAGCACGTCGAGGAGGTAGGTGACATTGAAACCCACGTCCAGGGGGTCACCGCTGAATTCGACTTCGAGCTCTTCCTGGGCTTCTTCCTGCTCGTTGTTGCTGCAGGAAATGCGCAGGCTGTCTTTGGTCAGCATCCAGCGCACACCACGGAATTTTTCGTTGGACAGGATAGCGGCACGTTGCAGGGCGCGTTGCAGTTCATCGCGGTCCAGGGCAATGTGTTTTTCGTAGTTGCTGGGAATGACGCGCTGGTAGTCGGGAAACTTGCCGTCGATAACCTTGGTGGTCAGATCGACGTCGCCGAAGCGGAAACGCACCTGGTTGGCATGAATCGCCACATCCAGCGGATCGTCGTTGTCGTTGAGTTGGCGAGCCAGTTCGAGGATGGCTTTACGCGGCAGGATGACTTCAGTTTTTTCCTGCTCGGTTGACAGTGCGGTGACGGCATAGCTGAGACGATGGCCGTCAGTGGCCACTACGCGCAGATCCTTACCCTCGGTGACCAGCAGCAGGCCGTTCAGGTAGTAACGGATGTCCTGCTGCGCCATGGCGTATTGCACCAGCGCCAGCAGCTTTCGTGTAACGCCCTGGGAAATCTGGAAGCTGCTTTGCGGTTTACCGGGATCGGCTAGGGCCGGAAAGTCGGTTGCAGGCAAAGTCTGCAAGTTGAACCGGCTTTTGCCGGCTTTGACCTGAAGACGGTTGTTTGCCAGTTCCAAAGCCACGTCGCTGCCGTCCGGCAGCGCACGAAGAATGTCGACGAGTTTGCGGGCTGAAACAGTGACTGCCTGTGTTTCACCGGCCTTTTTGTCCATTGCACTCGAAGTCGCGATCTGCAATTCCAGATCGGTAGCGACAAAGCGCAGGCTGTCTTCATGCCTTTCGATCAGGACATTGGACAGGATGGGCAGCGTATGCCGCCGTTCGACGATACCGGTGACAGCTTGCAGCGGTTTGAGTAGGGCATCTCGCGGGAGTTGGACGAGTTTCATATTAATAGTTTCTTTTAAAAAGAATAGTAATAGCTAATAGAGAGGCTCGTTTGCTGTTGAAACCTTGCTTGAACGCTTGATTGCAAAGCATTTATCGTCATCCTGAAACTCTGTTTAAGCTGGGGATTGCCTGTGGACAATAAAGGATGAAATAACGACCTGACAGCCATTTCACTAGTTATGCACAAAGTATGCACCGGTCATCAACTGCGTAATACCTTCAGCAATGAAGCAATATCGCTCGTGATGTCGGTACTGCTGCCGCGCAGTTCTGCGATCTTGCGGCAGGCATGCAGTACCGTCGTATGGTCACGTCCGCCAAACGCTTCGCCGATGTCCGGCAGGCTCATCTGGGTCAGTTCCTTGGCCAGCGCCATGGCGACTTGGCGGGGGCGTGCGACATTACGCGTACGCTTTTTCGAATACATCTCGGACACTTTGATCTTGTAGTAGTCCGCGACGGTTTTCTGGATGTTCTCGATGCTGACCTGACGGCTTTGTGAGGCGAGCACATCGCGCAGCGCTTCGCGCGCCAGATCCACGGTAATCGGCTGCCCGGTGAACCGTGAGTAAGCCAGAACCCGTTTAAGAGCGCCTTCCAGTTCACGAATGTTCGACTGGATGTGTTTGGCAATAAAGAACGCCACGTTTTCATCCAGCGCCAGACCGTCGGCATCGGCTTTTTTCAGCAGGATGGCAACGCGCATTTCGAGTTCGGGCGGCTCCACTGCAACCGTCAGGCCCCAGCCGAAGCGGGAAATCAGGCGGTTCTCGATACCGGAAATTTCCTTCGGGTAGGTATCGCAGGTGATGATCACCTGTTTGTGGGCTTCGACCAGTGCGTTGAAGGCGTAAAAGAATTCTTCCTGTGTGCGGTTCTTGCCGCTGAAAAACTGGATATCGTCGATCAGCAGCAGATCGAGCGAGTGATAATAGCGTTTGAAATCGTCAAAGGCCTTGTGCTGGTAGGCACGCACCACGTCAGAGACATATTGCTCGGCGTGGATATAGCGGATCTTGCTTTCCGGCGCGTGGGCGCGCAGGTGATTGCCGATGGCGTGGATCAAATGCGTTTTGCCGAGCCCGACGCCGCCGTAGACGAACAGAGGGTTGTAGGCCGAGCCGGGTTTTTCCGCCACCTGACGGGCAGCCGCCCGTGCCAGATCATTGGCTTTACCCGTGACAAAGGTATCGAAGGTGAATCCGGGATTCAGACGCGAAATGTCGCGTACGGGCGGCGCCGGCTTCACCGCCGGCATTTCCGGTGCAGCTGCGGCGGGCGCTGCAACGGCTGCACCCCGTTCTGCGAGAACCAGATCCACCGTTGCTTCGCTGCCCAGACGTTCGCGGGCCAGCTCCAGAATCCGCGCGTGGAAGCGGTCGCGTACCCAGCGCTGGACAAAACCGTTTGGTGCAGTGATCGTGACCCGCGAGCCGGCAACTCCGCATTGAAGCGGCTGTATCCAGGTGACAAACTGCTGTTGCCCGATCTCTTTCGCAAAAAGCGAGAGACAGTGTTGCCAGAATTCGTTCATTCGTCCCTATCGGGCAGAGCGGAGTTAGCGTGAGTGGGGCGGAAAATCGACCCCTGATTTTACCCCTTATTGCCGAAGCCAACCAAACGTACGGCGGCATTCTGGCGGAGGGACTGGAAACGCCGTTTTACGCGTACGTTGACATAGTGGGGGCGGCCCGTGTCTAATGTCGGGTTTTCCAGAACACCAAATCAGGAACCACCATGAAGCGCACCTATCAACCGTCCAAAACGCGTCGCCAGCGGACCCACGGGTTCCGTGTGCGTATGAAAACGCGCGGCGGCCGCGCTGTCATCCGTGCGCGCCGCGCAAAAGGGCGGGCTCGCCTCAGCGTTTGACCAGTCCGGGGGATGGCAATATCCCCCGTACGCGTCCGGGTCGTCTGACGAAACCGGCGCAGTTTGAGGCTGTACTCGCCGGCGGTCGCATGAAGGGCAGCCGTACTTTTCTGGTCCGGGCACTGCCCAACATCGAAAACGGCCCGCGTCTTGGCCTGATTGTTGGCAAAAAAGCGGCCCCGAGATCCGTCGACCGCAACCGAGTCAAACGGTTGGCCCGCACCGTACACCGGCTGTTGGCCGCCGAACTCGGCGATCTGGATGTCGTCGTGCAACTCAGGGGCAGTCCCCGCAACCGTGATAACGCAGCATTGTTGAAGGAGTTGGAGGATCT
>JBILYA010000267.1:0-3787 GCA_044378065.1 Burkholderiales bacterium
GTCGCGGTTGCTGCTGCAGATGCTCGGCCGCAATCCACCCGATCTCGAGCGTGTCGCGCGCGAACTGGAACACCTGATCAGTGGGGAAAGCACGACGCCTTCGCGTGAAGTGCTGGCGGCCGAAACCGCGCCGGCTTCAGACTCGCTGGATATGACCTGATGACCGGTGGAGTTGCGCGCGGCTGGTGACTAGCGGCCGCTGCACACCGCGCAGCCCGGATCGCGCTGCAGCTTCACAGTACGCACATCCATATTCAGCGCGTCGAGCAGCAGCAGGCGACCGCTCAACGATTCGCCGATACCCGCGAGCAGTTTCAGTGTTTCTGCGGCTTGCATGGCACCGATGATGCCGACCAGCGGCGCGAACACGCCCATCACCGCGCAGCGCATCTCCTCGGTTTCTCCGGACTCCGGAAACAGGCAGGCGTAACAGGGCGCATCGGCGCGGCGCAGATCAAACACCGCCAGCTGGCCGTCGAAACGGATGCCGGCTCCCGATACCAGCGGTTTGCGTGCCGCGACACAGGCACGGTTGACCGCGTGACGCGTCGCGAAGTTGTCGCTGCCGTCGAGCACGATATCAGCGGCAGCCACCAGTTGCGCCAGGCGCTGGCCTTCGACGCGTTCGTTTACGGGATTGATGTTGACGCGGGGGTTGATCGCCAGCAGCGTGTCGCGTGCCGATTCAACCTTGGTCTGGCCGACTGCTGACTCGCGATGCACGATCTGGCGCTGGAGATTGGTCAGATCGACGCTGTCGCCATCGCAGATCGTCAGCGTGCCGATGCCCGCGGAAGCAAGGTACAGCGCCGCCGGCGAACCCAGGCCGCCGGCGCCGATCATCAGCACATGCGCATCGAGCAGGCGTTGCTGGCCTTCGATGCCGATTTCCGGCAGCAGTATGTGCCGGCTGTAGCGCAGCAGTTGTTCGTCGTCCATGGCGCAGTGTCGTATTTTTACCCGGCGGAAACAACAACGCCCGGCAGCGCCGGGCGTTATGCCGCGAAAGCGTTGATCAGGGTTTTGCGATGCCCCGGCTCTTCAGGAACGCTATGGCCTGATTGAGCTCGTAGTCGTTTGGCGAAACAATTTCGCCGGCTTCACGCAGGGCACGTTCTTTTTCCCGCGCGGTTTCCAGGTCCTTTTCTTCCGGTTCTTTCGGGCGTGCTGCCGGCGTGAATTTGTATTTCTGCGCGGCGCGGGCGGCTGCTGCGGCCTTGTCCTCGGGTTTTTCCGAGGCTCCGGCTTCACCCAGATGTTTGGTCAGATCGGCTTCGCGCAGTTTCAGTGAAGTGCGGTCGTTGGCGCCGTCATCCAGCGGAATGTCGGGCGTGATGCCCTTGGCCTGGATCGAGCGGCCCTTCGGCGTGTAGTAACGCGCCGTGGTCAGCTTGATCGCGGTGTTGTTGCCCAGCGGCAGGATGGTCTGCACCGAACCTTTGCCGAAAGTCTGCTGGCCCATCACCACTGCACGGTCATGATCCTGCAGCGCACCGGCGACGATCTCGGAGGCGGAAGCGGAGCCGCCGTTGACCAGCACGACCATCGGCACAGTCTTGGCCTCAGGCGGCAGGCGCTTGAGGAAATCCTCCTTGCTGCGACCGCGCAGATAATGTTCCGGCGACGCGTTCAGTTTCATTTTCGCGTCTTCGGTGCGGCCGTCGGTATAGACCACCAGCGCATCCTTCGGCAGGAAAGCTGCGGATACCGCGACAGCGCCGTTGAGCAGGCCGCCCGGATCGTTGCGCAGGTCGAGGATCAGGCCTTTCATCGGGCCCGTGTTCTCCTTGAACATGCGCTCGATCGCACGCGCCATCGTGTCGCCGGTATGTTCCTGGAACTGCGAAACGCGGACATAGGCGTAACCCGGCTCCAGCAGTTTCGATTTGACGCTTTGGATCTTGATCACGGCGCGGGTCAGCGTAACCACGAGCGGTTTGGTCTCGCCTTTGCGTACGATGGTCAGCACGATCTGCGTGTTGGGCTTGCCGCGCATGCGCTTGACGGCGTCATTCAGCGTCATGCCTTTGACGGAGGTGTCGTCGAGTTTGACGATCAGGTCGCCGGCTTTCAGACCGGCGCGCGAGGCCGGGGAGTCGTCGATCGGGGACACCACGCGCACAAAACCGTCTTCCATGCCGACTTCGATGCCGAGGCCGCCGAACTCGCCCTGGGTGCCGACCTGCATTTCCTTGAACGCTTCCTGGTCGAGGTAGGCCGAGTGCGGATCAAGGCCCGTCAACATGCCGTTGATGGCTTCGGTGATCAGCTTTTTGTCTTCGACAGGCTCGACATAATCACTCTTCACCCGCCCGAAAACTTCGGTAAACGCACGCAGTTCTTCAATGGGCAGCGGTCCGGCTGCGCTGCGCTGGGCAATAGCGGAATAATTCAGGCTGATCGCGACGCCAATAACCACGCCGCCAATGACCAAGCCTAACTGTTTGATTTTACTGCGCATTTCAACTCCTGCCGCGATTGCGGCTGATGGTGCTGCTAACGTAATTTGACCCAGGTGAGCGGGTCGAATGGTTTACCTGCGTGACGCATTTCAAAGTATAGCCCCGATTCCGCATTGCCGCCGCTGTTGCCCACGGTGGCAATGGTGTCGCCGCCGCGGATGGTGTCGCCCACCTTTTTGAGCAGGGCTTCCGCATTGGCATACAGCGTCATGTAACTGTCGCCGTGGTCAACAATCAGCAGATTGCCGAAACCGCGCAGCCAGTCGGCATACACCACACGGCCGCCGGCCACAGCTTTGACGTCGTCACCGCCGCGGGCGGTAATAAATACGCCTTTCCAGGTAATGCCGCCGTCTGAACGTGGACTGCCAAACCGGCCTCCAAGTTCCCCTCGCACCGGTAAAGACAGGGTTCCGCGTGTCGCAGCGAAGGCGCCGCCGCCGGTATCGGCCGGTAAGGTGTCGTTGCGCTGGCGGGGTTTTCCGCTCTGGACCGGCTTTTGCTGGCGTTGCGGCTGCTGCTGGACCAGCCGGGTCAACTGGTCAATCAGCCGGGTCAGGCGGTTTTCGTTGTTCTGCATCACCCGGATCTGAAGCTGTTGGGCACGGATGTCGCGCGATACCTTGGTCAAGACCTGGGCGCGGGCGAGTTTTTCGTTCTCCAGGCGTTTTTTCTGTGTCGCCTGTTCCTTGGCGATGCGCGCGATGGCCTCGGCTTCTTCGGCGATTTCGCGCGTCAGGCGGTCAAGTTCAGCGAGATTGCTGCGCAGACCGTTGACCAGCTGCGCGCGCGCGCGGGCGATGTAGGCGAGGTAATGCAGCTGGCGCGCCATGTCATTTGGATTTTCCCGGGCCAACACCAGCCGCAAGGCGTCGGGTTCGCCCTGCAGATACTGACGGCGCAACATGCGCCCGAGCATTTCCTGCTGCGACTGCATGCTGGTTTTGGTGTCCTGCGAGGTTTTCCGCAGCGAAGCCAGCTTCGCGCCGGAATCCCGCGCCTGACGTGTCAGATCGCGCAGTTCGCGGTTGGCTTCGGAAATAGCCTGTTCGGATTCGCGCAGCGCATCCGAAGCTTCACTTTTGGTTTCTTCCGCGGCAGCGAGTTTTTTCTGCATCGCCGAGATGCGGCTGCGCAGCTCCTGCAGTTCATCCTGCGCCTGGTTGGCCGTAGTTGCAGCGCCGGCAAGAGCCGGTGCAAGGGCCAGGGCGAAAAACAGCAGTGATGCGATGCGGGTCACGCAAACTCGAGCAGCGACCGTCCGGTCATCGCCGGCGGTTTGGGCAGGCCCATCATCGACAGCAGTGTCGGTGCGACATCCTGCA
>JBILYA010000268.1:0-3783 GCA_044378065.1 Burkholderiales bacterium
AGCGGACAGCCGCGAACGTTTCACGGGCATGGGCTTCGTACCCCGGGGGACCACGCCCGAGGAATTTGAGCAGCATGTCAAATCGGAAATCGCCCGCTGGGGCGCGGTGATCAAGTCACAGAACATCAAGCCTGAATAATCATCAATACGGCACCATCCACAAGGAACACAGATGAAACTCCTCGTTTTACCCGGAGACGGCATCGGCCCGGAAATCACTGAGGCCACCCTCGCCGTCCTCGACCAGGCCAGCAAAAAATTCAAACTGGGCCTCGAATGGGATCAGCGCGAAATCGGATTTGGCGCACTGAAAAAACACGGTTCGACCTTTCCTGAAACGATTCAAGAGGCCGCACGCAAGGCGCCGGGCATCATCCTCGGCCCGGTCGATCACCTGCAGTATCCGAACAAGGAACAGGGCGGCATCAACCCATCAGGCTGGTTGCGCGTGCAGCTGGACTTGTTCGCCAACATCCGACCGGCGAAGTCACGCATGGGCGTCGGCCTCACCGGCAAGCCGATTGACCTGGTGATATTCCGCGAGTGCACCGAAGGGTTTTACGGCGACCGCAACATGTTCATGGGTCGTGGCGAATTCATGCCGACCGAAGACGTCGCCATCGCCATCCGCAAGGTCACCGCCAAACAAAGCCGGCGCATTGCCGAAGTCGCTTTTGAATGGGCGCGCCGCCGCCGCAAAAAAGTCACCGCCGTACACAAGGCCAATGTGTTGCGCCTGTCGGATGGCCTGTTCCTCAAGGAAGTCCGCGCTGTCGCGCAACAGTATCCGGATGTCGAGCTCGACGAAAAAATCGTCGATGCGATGGCCGCACTGCTGGTGCGCAACCCCGACAAATTTGACTGCATCGTCACCGGCAATATGTTCGGCGACATCCTGTCAGATGAGGCTTCGGAACTCTCAGGCGGCCTGGGACTGGCCGGCTCGACGATGACCGGTGACAACGCCTGCTGCGCGCAGGCCCAGCACGGTTCCGCGCCGGACATCGCCGGTCAGGACAAGGCCAATCCGGTGTCGCTGATGCTGTCGGCGGCAATGCTGCTGGAGTGGCTGGCGGTAAAACACAGCCGTCCGGAATTCGATGCGGCGGCTAAAGCCATCGAAGCAGCGATAGACGCGGCGCTGCAATCGCCGGAAACCCGCACCGCCGACCTCGGCGGCAAGCTGGGCACCAAGGCATTCACCGCCAAACTCGTTGCGGCGATCTGAGCCTTAACGGAATGTAGCCGCCGGACGCGAATCCGGCGGCCCTTTCAGCTCCACCGTATTGCCTTCCGGATCGCTGAGATACAGCGAAGGACCCGTGCCGTCGGCGCCGTAACGCGGTTTGATTTCACCCGGCACCACGCCATGCTGTATCAGATGGGTGGTCAGCGCGCCCGGATCGAAAGGTTCGATGCGCAAGCAGAGGTGTTCCATATTGCGCCCTTCCACGCCCGGCGCGGCGCCGCCCTTGCGTCCGATGGCACCATCCACCGCCACCAGATCAATCAGTGAATTGCCGGCGCGCAATTGCGTCAGGCCGAGATCCTCGCGCTCTTTTTCCAGTGTGCAGCCCAGCACCTCGCAGTAAAAGCGCACCATGCGCGACACATTGCTGGCGCGGAGCACGACATGATCGAGACCGAGAATGCTGAACATACGCTAAGGCTGAAAAAAAGCCGCCGCAGATGACGCTGCGGCGGCCGGTATTGCGAAAATCATGATGGCGTTACAAGTATTTTTTTTTAAACAGTTATTTGTTGACATCGCCCATGCACAGATACTTCACTTCGACGAATTCCTCAATGCCGTACTTCGAACCTTCACGGCCGATACCCGACTCCTTGATGCCGCCGAAGGGGGCGATTTCATTCGAGATGATGCCGACGTTAATGCCGACGATCCCCGACTCCAGCCCTTCGGCAATGCGCCAGATGCGGCCGATATCGCGGCTGTAGAAATACGACGCGAGGCCGTATTCGGTGTTGTTCGCCAGTTTCAGCAGCTCTTCTTCGGTCTTGAAGCGGTACAGCGGCGCCACCGGACCGAAGGTTTCTTCGTGGGTGACTTTCATGTCGGTGGTGACGTTGGCGAGCACGGTAGGCTGAAAGAACTGCCCGCCCTTTTCGTGACGCTTGCCGCCGGTCAGCACTTTCGCGCCCTTGGCCAGTGCGTCTTCGATATGCTCTTCGACTTTCTCGACGGCCTTCATGTCGATCAGCGGACCCTGCAGATTGCCGTCTTCGAGACCGTTGCCGACTTTCATCTGGCTGACGCGCTCAGAGAGCATTTTCGAGAATTTGTCATACACGCCATCCTGCACAAAGATGCGGTTGGCGCAGACACAGGTCTGACCGGTGTTGCGGAATTTCGACGCCATCGCGCCTTCAACAGCCGACGCCAGATCGGCATCGTCAAAAACGATGAACGGCGCATTGCCGCCGAGTTCCAGCGAAACCTTTTTCACCGTGGTTGCGCACTGCTGCATCAGCAGCTTGCCGATTTCGGTGGAGCCGGTGAAGGTGAACTTGCGCACCAGCGAGTTGGTGGTGAGTTCCTTGCCGATGGGGCCGGCGGAACCGGTCACTACCGACAGCACACCTTTCGGAATGCCGGCACGCTCGGCGAGCTCGCACAACGCGAGTGCCGAATACGGCGTCTGCGATGCGGGCTTGATCACCATCGTGCAGCCGGCGGCCAGCGCCGGACCGGCCTTGCGCGTGATCATCGCGTTGGGGAAGTTCCACGGGGTCACAGCAGCACAGACACCGATCGGCTGTTTAATGACAACAATGCGCTTGTCCGGTGCATGACTCGGAATGGTGTCGCCGTAAATGCGCTTGCCTTCTTCGGCAAACCATTCGATGAACGACGCGCCGTAGGCAATCTCGCCGCGTGACTCGGCGATCGGCTTGCCCTGCTCCACGGTCATCAGCTTCGCCAGGTCTTCCTGATTGGCCATCATCAGGTCGAACCACTTGCGCAGAATGACCGAACGCTCCTTCGCGGTCTTCGCCCGCCAGGCCGGCCAGGCCGCATTTGCGGCTTCGATCGCACGGCGGGTTTCCGTCACGCCCATTTTCGGCACGGTGCCGACCGGAACGCCGGTCGCCGGGTTGACCACGGTGATCGTCGACTTGTCGTCGGCATCCACCCAGGCGCCGTCCACGTAACACTGCTGGCGGAACAGGCTCTTATCCTTCAGTTCGACTCCCGGATCGGCTTTCTGCAACATGACTCAACTCCTTGCGCAAACTGGAAAAAAAGCGGGGGCGCCAGAGGCATCCCCGCGAGATGAAATGAGTATAACAAAGGCCACCCGACCAATCAGGGACCAATCAGACCGCAAAACAGCCCATTCCGACTCGACGGGCAAATGGTTGTATATAATGGCGAATCCGGAATTCTGCCGCACCCCGATAAAGGATTGCTCCATGCTTCGCCTCGTCCGCCGCCTGCGCCTTATTACAGTGTGCGCAACTGCCAGCCTGGTTTTGATCGGCGGCTGCGCAACTCCCGGCACGGGCGACCCGCGCGACCCCTTCGAGCCGATGAACCGTGCCATCTACTCCTTCAATGATGGCGTCGACAAAGTGGTGATGAAGCCGCTGGCCCAGGCTTACCAGGCGGTTTTCCCCGCCATCTTGCGCACCGGTGTCAGCAACGTGTTTTCCAACCTCAACGACATTGTGGTTGCACTGAATAATCTGCTGCAGGGAAAAATCGGCCCGGCGTTTTCCGATATCAGCCGCGTGATGATCAACACCACCGTCGGCATCCTC
>JBILYA010000017.1:0-14409 GCA_044378065.1 Burkholderiales bacterium
TCAGGAGTTCCTGTGGCCCGGATTCAAGGCTGACTGGCCTGCCACCGGTCCCGGCATCAAGGAAACCTTTTCGCCGATGGGCGCCTGGGGCATTCCCGCGCTGAATACCGCGCTGCTGCTGACTTCCGGCGTCACACTGACCTGGGCGCACTGGGGCTTGCTGAAAAACAACCGTACCCACCTGATCTGGGGACTGGTCCTGACCATAGCTCTTGGCATGATCTTCCTGGGCTTTCAGATTTATGAATATTCCCACGCCTACAGCGACCTGAACCTCAAGATGACGATGGGCGCCTACGGTGCGACCTTCTTCATGCTCACGGGTTTCCACGGCTTCCACGTCACGGTCGGCACCATCATGTTGTGGGTGATCCTGTTCCGCAGCGTTGCCGGGCACTTCAAGCCGGACAACCACTTCGGTTTCGAGGGCGTCGCCTGGTACTGGCACTTCGTCGACGTGGTCTGGCTGTTCCTGTTTGTGGTCGTCTACTGGCTGTAACGGATCAAGGCGGCGGACCGCGCAGTCCGGCTGACAGAAGCCGGCAAAGTACGGTTCGCACGGGGAGGAGGTACCCCCGACACGGGGATTTGGACGCCGCGGGAAACGCGGCGTTTTTTTTGACGCGAGCCGGCCGAAAACTGCCGGAACGAGTGTGCGTCAGGTGTGTCTAAAGTCTCGTGGTGATCAGGCCGAAATGAAAGCCCAGCATCAGTAGCAGGAACAGCGCGACCGACAGCGCCACCCTGATCGTCAGGGCCTTTGCCGTTCGCTCGGTCGTGCCCTTGTCGCGGATCATGTAAAACAGCGCCGAGCCAAGGCTGGCGAAAATGATCACGATGAACAGTATGATGATTATGCGCATGATGTTATGCGCCGCAGTGTAACCCAACCGGAAAACCGATGGCTGTAATCACTCTAGGCGCTTTTTCATTCCGCCCCAGCTTGCTGACGACGGTGGCTGCGGTTGCCGGAATCGTGCTGACTTTTTTTCTGGGGGAATGGCAGATCGGCCGCGCTGATTTCAAGCAGGGTCTGCAGGACCGTCAGGATGCCCTGGCACGCGAATCGGTGGTCAGTATCGGCGTGGCGCCGCTGGCGGCGGATGACATTCAGTTGCGGAAGGTGGAAGTGCGCGGGGAATTCGAGCCGAAATTCACCGTGTTTGTTGATAACCGCCTCTACCAGCATCAGCCCGGCTATCACGTGGCCACACCGCTGCGGATTGCCGGATCGCAGCGTTATGTCCTGGTCAACCGTGGTTGGGTTGCGGCCGGCCGCGACCGCAGCCTGCCGGTGGTTGAAACACCCGCCGGCGAGCAGGTAGTCAGGGGTACTGCGGTGACATATAGCGAAAAATTCATGGAACTGTCGACCAAGGTCGCGGAGGGCAATGTCTGGCAGAACCTGGTGTTCGAGCGCTACCGTCAGGCTACGGGTCTTGATCTGCAGCCCTTTGTGATCCAGCAGGACAGCGCTGTTGATGACGGTCTGAAGCGGGAATGGAAACGTCCTGATCTCGGCCGCAATACGCATCTCGCTTATGCGTTTCAATGGTACGCATTGAGCTTTGCCATTTTTATTTATTATCTGGTGACCCATGTCAAACGACGCCCCGCCGCGCAGCCGTAAGACGCTGTGGCTGGTTGCCGCGGTCTGTATCGCACCGTTCATCGCTTCATTTGCGGCCTATTATTTTTACAAGCCCGAAGGGCGGGTCAATTACGGTGAGTTGATGGACGCAAGGCAGCTGTCGCGGACACCAATGACTTTGGTCGACGGCGCAGCGTTTTCGCTGAAGCAGCTGGAAGGCAAGTGGCTTTTTGTCGTGGCCGATGACGCCGCCTGCGACGCCTACTGCGAGAAAAAGCTGTGGCAGATCCGCCAGGTGCGCAAGACGCAGGGCAAGTATCCCGAGCGTATTGAACGCGTGTGGCTGATCACCGGGGCGGGGGAGCCGGCGCAACGGCTGCGCAGCGAATTTGAAGGTACCTGGCTGGTGAGGGCTGCCGGCAGCAAAGTGCTCGATCAGTTGCCCTTTGAAGGCGTTCTCACCGAACATATTTATCTGGTCGATCCGCTGGGCAATCTGGTGCTGCGTTATCCGCGCGACGCCGATCCCAGCCGCATGCGCAAGGACCTTGAGCGGCTGCTCAAGGTGTCGCGGATCGGATGAAACACAATCAACCGTTTTGGGTAGGTATTTAAATGTTCCGGAAGCTTGTCTGGTTTGCAGTGATTTACACCTTTATTGTTGTGGTGGTCGGCGCTTATGTCCGCTTGTCCGATGCCGGGCTGGGTTGCCCCGACTGGCCCGGCTGTTACGGCGAACTGACGCCGCACCACGCCCAGGACGACATCGCCAAGGCCGTCGAGGAGCAGGGCGGCACCCATGGGCCGGTATCAATGGGCAAAGCATGGAAGGAAATGTTCCATCGTTATATTGCCGGTGGACTGGGTCTGGTGATTCTCGCCATTGCGGTTACGGCATGGCTGCGCCGCCGCGAATTGCAACAGTCGCCGTTATTGGCCACCAGCCTGGTGGTTCTGGTGGCGTTTCAGGCCGCCCTGGGCATGTGGACGGTGACGATGCTGCTGAAACCGGTAATCGTTACGCTGCATCTGCTCGGCGGTCTGGCGACGTTGGCAATGCTGGCATGGCTGGGGCTGCGCCAGGAGAAATTTCAGCCGGCATCACCCGCTGCTGTACGGCTACGTCCCTGGGCGCTGCTGGCATTGCTGATCGTGATCGCGCAGATCATGCTCGGTGGCTGGGTATCGACCAACTATGCCGCGCTGGCCTGCATCGATTTTCCGACCTGCCACGGCGTCTGGCTTCCCGAAATGGATTTCCGACATGGCTTCCAGCTGGTGCGCGAACTGGGCATGACCGCTGCGGGCACCCATCTGAGTTATGACGCGATCACTGCTATTCACTGGACACACCGGGTTGGCGCGGTGGTGACTTTTGTGTATGTCGGGGGTTTCGCGTTGGCCTTGCTCCGCAATCCCGGTCTGGCACGTTATGGCGCTGCGCTACTGGGCGTACTGCTGCTGCAGATTGCGCTGGGCATCGCCAACGTCGTGGCGGGCTTGCCGCTGGCCGTGGCTGCCGCACACAATGCCGGCGCCGCAATTTTATTGGTGACCGCGGTGGTGATAAACTTCGCCCTCCGTCGGAAGTCTGCCCCCTGATGTCCACCACCCTCGCACCAAGCCCGCTGTCATCCCGTATCCGCCAGTTCTATGCGCTGACCAAGCCGCGCGTAGTGTCGCTGATCGTCTTTACCGCGGTGATTGGCATGTTTCTGGCGACGCCGGGCATGGTGCCGCCGGTGATTCTGATCGCTGCCACCATCGGAATTGCACTGGTGGCCGGTGCGGCGGCCGCGGTGAATTGCCTGGTCGAACAGAAAATCGACGCATTGATGACGCGCACCAAATACCGTCCCCTGCCGCGCGGCCAGATCACGCCGCTGGAGACGCTGATTTTTTCCGGCATTGTTGGCGGCGTCGGACTCGCGCTGCTGTATCACGGGGTCAACGCGCTGACCATGTGGCTGACTCTGGCCACCTTTGTCGGCTACGCGATCATTTACACCGTTATCCTCAAACCGATGACACCGCAGAACATCGTCATCGGTGGCGCTTCCGGCGCAATGCCGCCGGTATTGGGCTGGGCTGCGGTGACCGGCGATGTCACGCCGCAGGCGCTGACGTTGTTCCTGATCATTTTTGCCTGGACGCCGCCGCACTTCTGGGCGTTGGCCTTGTATCGCAAGCATGAATACGCCAAAGCCGGTGTGCCGATGCTGCCGGTGACCCATGGTGACAAGTTCACCCGTCTTCATGTACTGCTCTATACCATCGTGTTGCTGGCCTGTTCCGCGCTGCCCTTCGTCACCCGCCTCAGCGGGATGACCTATCTGGTAGCGGCAATGGCGCTCGGTGCAGTGTTCCTGTTTTATGCCGTGAAGATCTATGTCGAATACAGCGACGAGTTGGCCCGGCGCACTTTCCGCTACTCGATTCTCTACCTGACGCTGATTTTTGCCGCGCTGCTGGTGGATCACTACCTGCAGTTGCTGTTCTGAATCCGATGAAAACTATTCTCGCAGTGCTACTGGCCGGTGCGATGATTGCGCTGGCAGGATGCGGCGGCCAGGCCGAAAAGCCGGCGTTCAAGCTGACCGACGTAACCGGTGCATCGTTCGGTAAATCCCTGGAGTTGACCGATCACAACGGACAGCGGCGCACGCTGGCCGATTTCAAGGGCAAGGTCATCACGCTGTTTTTCGGTTTTACCCATTGCCCCGACGTGTGTCCGACCACGCTGAACGAAATGGCAGTGGTCATGAAGGAGTTGGGGGCTGACGCTGCACGGGTTCAGGTGCTGTTTGTTTCCGTCGATCCAGAGCGCGATACTGCTGAAGTGCTGAAGAACTACGTGCCGGTCTTCAACCCGTCTTTTCTCGGGCTGACCGGCAGCAGCGATGAAGTTGCGCGCGCTGCCAAGGAATTCAAGATTTTCTACCAGAAGCAGAAACTGCAAGGCGGCGCCTACACCATGGATCATTCCGCCGGCACTTACATTCTGGATACGGAGGGTCGTCTAAGACTGTTTGCCCAGTATGGTGCCGGCGCCCCGGCCCTGCTGCATGATATCCGGCAGTTGCTGAAACCATAAAAAAGCCCCGGAGAACCGGGGCTTTTTGTTTGAGTCGCGGTCTTGCTCAGACAGCGATCAACGATTTCATTTTATCCAGCGCCTTGTTTTCGATCTGGCGGATGCGTTCGGCCGATACACCGAACTCGGCAGCCAGATCATGCAGCGTGAGCGATGCATTGTCAGTCAGCCAGCGCGCTTCGATGATGCGCCGGCTGCGCGAATCAAGGCTGGCCAGCGCTTTTTCGAGGCCCTCGCCGCGCAGACGTGCAGTCTGTTCGGCTTCGAGCAGCACATCGGGTGCGGCATCTTCGGCAGCCAGATAGGCAATCGGTGCGAACTGTTCGCGTTCGTCATCACCGGCCGGTTCCAGCGCCAGATCCTGGCCGCCGAGCCGTGTTTCCATTTCAACCACTTCTTCCGGCTTGACGCCGAGCTCACGCGCAATTTTTGTCACTTCCGCAGCGCCCAGCGTGCCCAGATCCTGTTTCATGCTGCGCAGGTTGAAGAACAGCTTGCGCTGGGCCTTGGTGGTGGCGATCTTCACCAGCCGCCAGTTGCGCAGTACGAATTCATGGATTTCGGCGCGAATCCAGTGCATCGCGAATGACACCAGACGCACACCGCGTTCTGGGTCAAAGCGCTTTACCGCCTTCATCAGCCCGATGTTGCCTTCCTGGATCAGGTCAGCCTGGGGCAGGCCGTAACCGACGTAATTGCGTGCGATCGAAACCACCAGACGCAGGTGGGAGAGCACCAGATGGCGTGCGGCCTCCAAGTCGCCGGTGTCGCGCAGACGGCGCGCGTACTCGGTTTCCTGCTCCTGGGTGAGCAGGGGGAAACGGTTCACCGCCTGGATGTAAGTTTCCAGACTGCCGGTTGCCGAAAGCATGGGCAAAGACATGGTGTTCATCGTCAGTTCCTTCATGGCAAGAAGTTTAGCACTCCCTGCTTATGAGTGCCAACGAGCGCCGGAGTTCCCTGGCAACACTTAATAAAATTTGTTTAAAAACAAATATTTATGAGGGATTATGGGCGCTGAGGTGGCGCCGCACTGAGAGCCAGGCGCCAAACCAGCCGAGACCGGCGGCGAACAGCAGGGCGAACAGGCTGTCCGCCCAGGCGAGGTGGGTCAGTTTGAGCGGAACTCCGTAAAGTCCGGCCAGCGCGCCCAACTGATTGTTGAAAACCAGCAGGGCAAGTGCGGTCAGCAGCCAGGCGGTGATGCCGCCGGCCATGCCGATGAGGCCGCCGAAATAAAGGAAGGGTCGCTGGATCCAGCCGTCTGTGGCGCCGATCAGTTTGGCCACCTCGATTTCGTCGCGCTGGGTGAGGATCTGCAGACGGATGGTGTTGAAGGTGATCGCCACCAGCGCCAGCGCCAGCGCTGCCGCAAGCATCAGCACGGCATAACGGCCGACCGCCAGCAGTCCATCGAGTCGCCGTGCCCAGTCCGAATCGACATGCGCTTCCGCGACCTTGGGCCAGGCGGCGAATTCCGCACGCAGGGTTTCCAATGCTGCGGCATCGCTGACGCCGGCGGTCACGACAAAAGCATCGGGCAGCGGATTGCCGGACAGCCCTGCAGCGACATCAGCCAGTCCGGAACGTGACTTGAGCTGTTCCAGTGCCTGTGCGCGCGGCACAAATCGGAAACCCGCCAGGCCGGAACGCGACTTGAGACGCAGTTCGAGAACGCGCACATCCGTGGCTGTCGCTTCAGGGACGAGGAAAATGCTGATCTCCGGCTGCGGCGTGAAATCGCGCGCGAGTCCCTGCAGATTGGCGAGCACCACATAAAACCCCAGCGGCAGTGCGAGGGCGATACCGATGACGGTGATGTTGAGCAGATTGGCCAGCGGTGCTGCAGCGAGGCGCGCAAAGGCACTGACGCAGGCCCGGCGGTGTGCGGAAGCCCAGGCTCTCATGCGACCAGCCTCCCGCCCCGGATGTTGACGATTCGCGGATTGAGGCGCTTGGCGAGCTGGGCGTCATGCGTGGCCAGTACGACGGTGACACCGACCTGATTGAAGTCGCTGAACAGCGTACCGATTTCGGTGGCGTATTCCGCATCCAGATTGCCCGTCGGTTCGTCGGCGAGCAGGACGGCCGGACGGTGCACGATGGCCCGTGCAATGCAAAGGCGCTGCTGTTCACCGCCGGACAGCGTGATCGGTCGCGCTTTTTCCTTGTGCAGCAGGCCGACCTTGTCGAGCGCGGCGCGCGCGCGGCGAGCGCTTTCGCGGCGGTCGTAGCCGGTGATGTCGAGCGGCAGCATCACATTCTCAAAGGCGTTGCGGTCGAACAGCAGTTTGTGATCCTGGAACACCAGGCCGAAATTACGGCGCAGGAAGGGGATGCCGCGGGCACGCAGCGTGCCGATGTTCTGACCGTTGACGATGACCGATCCCGAGGTCGGCCGTTCGATCGCCGCCATCAGTTTCAGCAGGGTGCTTTTGCCTGCGCCGGAATGGCCGGTAATGAATACCAGCTCACCGGTTTCCACGGTCAGGGTGATGTTGGCCAGCGCGTCATGCCCGCCGGGATAACGTTTGCTGACGCTGCTGAGGACGATCTGGGTCATGAGCCGAGAAGTGCTGTGACAAAATCATCGGCGACGAAGGGACGCAGATCATCCATGCCTTCCCCGACACCGATGAAACGTACCGGAACCGGCGGCCTGCCGGCACGGCTGTGCGCGATGCCGGCAATGACGCCGCCCTTGGCGGTACCGTCGAGCTTGGTCAGCACCAGGCCGGTGACGCCGATCGCAGCATCAAAAGCCGATAGCTGTGCCAGTGCGTTCTGGCCGGTGTTGGCGTCCAGCACCAGCAGCACTTCATGCGGCGCACCCGGCATCGCTTTATCGATAACCCGCTTTACCTTGCGGATTTCTTCCATCAGGTTGAGTTGTGTGGGCAGGCGGCCCGCGGTGTCGGCAAGTACGATGTCGATACCGCGCGCACTTGCTGCATTGATGGCATCAAAAATCACCGCGGCGGCATCGCCCGATGCCTGGGAAATCACCGTCACGTTGTTGCGTTCCCCCCAGGCCGCGAGCTGCTCGCGTGCCGCCGCGCGGAATGTGTCGCCTGCGGCAAGCAGCACGGATTTTCCCTGGGACTGAAAGTAATGGGCGAGTTTGCCGATGGAGGTGGTTTTGCCGGCACCGTTGACGCCGGCGAGCATGATGACGAAAGGTTTCGCCGAACCGGTTTCGAGCGGTTGAGCCACGGCTTGCAGCATCGTGCACATTTCTTCGCGCAGACCGTCACGCAGCTGTGCGGCTTCGGTATAACGTCCGCGCCGCGCCCGTGCACGCAATGCTTCCAGCAGGTGGGTGGTCGCAGCAACACTGACATCGGCGGTCAGCAGTATGGTTTCCAGTTCTTCATAGAAGGCTTCATCCAGCTTGCGACCGGCGCCGAACAGGGCGCCCAGGCTGTCGCCCAGCTTAGCGCGTGTTTTGCCCAGGCCCTGCTGAAGACGGGCCAGCCAGCCGCTTGCCGGGGCTTCCCCGGTTTCTTTTTTTTTGCCGAAACCAAACATGAATGCTGTGGTCAGATGTGGGCGGTGCCGATACGCGCCGGGCCGGAGTGTTAATTGGCTACAATTCTAACAGGGCCTTGCCGCCGGCAAGGTTTAACCAGACGGAACACCATGACTGCTTTACCCAAAATCCTTGTTGCGCTGCTGTTGATCTGCGCCGGTCTTCCTGTTGCATCGGCTGCCAATGCGCCGGCCGACGATGTTGCGGTGAAAGAACTGGCCAATGGCCTGCGCGTCATCGTCAAACCCGACCGCCGTGCGCCGGTGGCGGTCAGCATGGTCTGGTACCGAATCGGCAGTGTCGACGAGCAGGGCGGCATTACCGGCGTTGCACATGTACTGGAACACATGATGTTCAAGGGTACGAAGGCGGTGCCGGCAGGAGAGTTCTCACGGCTGATCGCTGCGGCGGGCGGGCGTGAAAATGCGTTTACCAGCCGCGATTACACCGGCTATTTCCAGACGCTACATAAGTCAGCCCTGCCGCTGTCGTTCCGGCTGGAGGCGGACCGCATGGCCAATCTGGTGCTGTCGCCGGAGGAATTCGCCAAGGAAATCAAGGTGGTGATGGAGGAGCGGCGATGGCGTACCGATGACCGGCCGCAATCCGTCATGTATGAACGCCTGTTGGCGACGGCGCTGACTGCGCATCCCCATCGCAATCCGGTGATCGGCTGGATGAACGATCTGGAAAACCTGACCATCGGCGACACACGCCGTTTTTACGAACAATGGTACTCGCCGAACAATGCCATCGTGGTGGTGGTGGGCGATGTGGTACCGGCAGAGGTTTTTGCGCTGGCAGAGCAGCATTTCGGGCCGATTCCGCGAAAGGTTTTGCCGGAGCGCAAGCCGCAGGATGAGCCGCCGCAGCTGGGTGTGAAGCGTCTGACCGTAAAAGTGCCCGCAGAACAGGCGCAGGTGCTGATGGCCTATCGCACGCCGCGGCTGACCAAACCGAAAGAAGAATGGGAGCCCTACGCGCTGGACATGCTGGAAAGCGTATTGAGCGGCAATGCCGCTGCCCGCTTGCCGCAGCGCCTGGTGAAGACAGATCGTCTTGCGGCGGCAGCGGGCGCCAGTTACGAGGGCGTCGGCCGCGGCCCGGGATTTTTTTATCTGAGCGGCACGCCGGCGCAGGGCAAGACTGCAGCCGAGATGGAGCAGGGCCTGCGCCGCGAAGTGCAGCGGGTGATTGAAGAGGGCGTGACCCAGCAGGAGCTGGACCGCGTCAAGGCACAGGCCATTGCCGGTCAGGTGTACCAGCGCGATTCGATGTTTTTCCAGGCGCGACAGATCGGCTGGCTGGAGACTGTCGGTCTTTCCTACCGTGACGAAAATCTGTTTATCGAAAAGCTGCAGCAGGTGACGCCCGAGCAGGTGCGTGAAGTGGCGCGCAAATATCTGGTCGATGACGGACTGACAGTGGCCTATCTGGATCCGCAGCCCCTGAGCAATGCGCCGGCACGGACCGCGCCGCCCGCGGGCGTTCGCCATGGCAACTGAGATGACTATGAAACCGATGATCCGCGCAATCTTTGCCTTTGTCCTGCTGGCTTTAACTCAACTGGCCCACGCCATCCTGCCGATTGAACACTGGCGTACTTCAACAGGCGCGAAAGTCTATTTTGTCGAGAACCGTGGCCTGCCGATTCTCGATGTCTCGGTCGATGTGCCTGCAGGTTCTGCATTCGACACGCCTGCCAAGTCCGGTCTGGCGGCGATGACCAACGGGCTGATGCGCCTGGGTACTGCGGGGATGAGCGAGGATGAAATCGCCCGCGCGCTGGCTGATGTCGGCGCCCAGATGAGCAATCGATTTGACAGCGATCGCGGCGGCTTGATACTGCGCACCCTGTCCGATCCGAAGCGGCGCAACCCGGCGCTTGAAGTGATGGCCGGGGTACTGAGCGCACCCGCATTTTCAGATTCCATCGTCGAGCGCGAGAAGTCCCGATATGTGAGTGCGCTGAAAGAGGCTGATCTGACACCGGACAGCCGGGTCAACCGGGAGTTCTACCGGCTGGCCTTCGGCAAACATCCTTATTCGCTGCGTTCATCCGGCGAGGTGGAGACCGTCGGCAAGCTGCAAAGCGACGACCTGAAAGCGTTCCACCGGAAGCACTATGCCGCCGCGCAAGCCGTTGTGGCGATCATGGGCGATGTCACCCGCAAGGAAGCCGAAGCGATTGCCGAGCAGTTGACCCGCGCGCTCCCGAAGTCGGAAGGTCAGCGGCTTGTGATTCCCGAGGTGCAGTCTTTGCCGGCAGCGGTGACGCGGATGGTGGAGCACCCGGCCAGCCAGAGCCACATCATGATCGGCGCACCGGGTATCCGCCGCGATGATCCGGATTATTTCACGCTGTTTGTCGGCAATTACATACTCGGCGGCGGCGGTTTTGTGTCGCGTATCACCGAAGAGGTGCGGCAGAAGCGCGGCCTGGCCTATTCTGCCTACAGTTATTTCTCGCCTTTGCTGGCGCGCGGCCCGTTTGTTATTGGTATGCAGACACGCCGCGATCAGGCCGGGCAGGCATTGTCGGTGGTCAGAAGCACGCTGCGCGAATTCATCGACAAGGGGCCGACGCCGGAAGAGGTGCTTGCTGCCAAGCAAAACATCATCGGCGGATTTCCGATGCGCATCGACAGCAACCGCAAGATTCATGATTATCTCGCCCTGATCGGTTTTTATGACCTGCCATCCGATTATCTTGAAACCTTTGTCGCCAATATCGAGCGGGTAACAGCAGCCGACATCAAGGCCGCGTTCGCGCGCCGTGTCGATCCGGACCGTCTGGTGACGGTGGTGGTCGGTGCCGACCGCAACCAGACGGCAGCCGCAACGCGCTGATGCCCGCTGCGGTTTCAAAAAACTGCGAAGTGCGCATCATCGGCGGCATCTGGCGCAGCCGGCGTATCCGGTTTGCTGACCGTCCCGGCCTGCGTCCGACGCCTGACCGAGTGCGCGAGACGCTGTTTAACTGGCTGGGACAGGATCTTGAGGGGCAGGACTGCCTGGATCTGTTTGCCGGCAGCGGCGCGCTGGGTTTTGAAGCGGCTTCCCGCGGGGCCCGACGTGTGGTTATGGTGGAGCGCGATGCGGCTGCAGCGCGCTCGTTGCAGGCCAACCGTGATCTGCTGGGCGGCGATGCGGTGGAAGTGGTACGTGCCGATGCGCTAGAATTCATCAAGCATCATCGCAACCGTTATGACGTGGTTTTTCTCGACCCGCCTTTTGCCGACGATTGCTGGCCGCAGCTTCTGGCGCTGTTGCCGCAATGCCTGAAACCCGGTGCGCTGGTGTACTGTGAATGCGGCGAGGCGCTGGAAGCCGGACCCGGTTGGGAAATATTCAAGGCCGGGCGCGCCGGCCAGGTCAGCCATCAACTCCTGAAAAGGGCGGAACATGAGTAATAAAGCCGTCTATCCCGGCACATTCGATCCGATGACTCTGGGTCACGAGGATCTGGTGCGCCGCGCGGCGCGTCTGTTTGATCATGTCGTGCTCGCTGTCGCCGACAGCCGGACCAAACGTCCGCTGTTCACGCTAGCCGAACGCATCGACATGTCCCGCAAAGCCCTTGCTGACGTCAAAAACGTTTCAGTGGAAGGGTTTTCCGGCCTGCTGATGAGTTTTGTGAAGGAACACGACGCGCGCGTGGTGTTGCGCGGCGTGCGCGCAGTATCCGATTTTGATTACGAATTCCAGTTGGCCGGCATGAACCGCAAGCTGTATCCGGAAGTCGAGACCGTGTTCATGACGCCGGGCGAGGAACACATGTTCCTGTCGGCGACGCTGGTGCGCGAGATTTCGGTGATGGGTGGCGATGTATCGAAATTCGTGTCACCGACGGTTGCGGCGTGCCTGAAGAACAAGATCAAGGATCTCGGGGGCAAATGATGCGGGGTTCATCATGGCGCTGATGATTACCGATGAGTGCATCAACTGCGACGTCTGCGAGCCGGAATGCCCTAACGAGGCAATCTCTGCAGGCGAAGAAATCTACGTCATCAATCCCGACAAATGTACTGAGTGTGTCGGTCATTTCGACGAGCCGCAGTGCCAGAAGGTGTGCCCGGTGGATTGCATTCCGCTGGACCCTGACCGCAGCGAAACGAAAGAAGATCTGCAGCAGAAGTACCTCAAGCTCACTGCGCAGAAGGCAGCCTGACCGGCCCTTGCCGCCGCTTCAGCGTTTCTGGCAGGACGGGCAGTAACAGGTTACGCGCTGGGCCTGTTTCAATTCGCGGATCGTTGCGCCGCAACGCGTGCAGGGCTCACCGGCGCGCCCGTATACCAGAAACTGATTCTGGAAATTTCCCGCCATGCCGTCGCTGCCGACATAGTCACGCAGCGAACTGCCGCCGGCGTCGATGGCGGCAGCCAGCGTATTCTTGATGTGCTGTGCCAGCAGATCGCAGCGCGCACGGCTGACCCGTTGCGCCGGGGTGCGCGGATCGATGCCCGCATGAAACAGGGCCTCGTTGGCGTATATGTTGCCCACGCCGGCAACCACATGGCTGTCCATGATCACCAGCTTGATCGCTGCGCTGCGGCTGCGTGTTTCCCGATACAGCACAGCGCCGTCGAAATCCGCCGTCAGCGGTTCGGGTCCGATAGCGGCAAGCAGCGGATGAACGAGTGCATCCGCACCGGTTTGCCATAACACCAGTCCGAAACGTCGCGGATCGCGCAAGCGGACCACGCGACCGTTGTCGATGACCAGATCAAAGTGATCATGTTTCTCCGGCGGTGTCGCGGTGTTGACCAGCCACAACCGCCCCGACATGCCCAGATGCACGATCAAGGTACCCGCTTTGTCGTTGATCGGTAAGCAATCGAACAGCAGGTATTTGCCACGGCGTGACAGTGCATTGATGCGTGCGCCGGCAAGCCGTTGTTCAAGGCCGCGCGGTACCGGCTGCCGCATGCCGCGGTGGCGCACGACGGCGCGTTCGATGTGGCGATGTTCCACCGCGGCAGCCAGGCCGCGGCGGGTGGTTTCAACCTCAGGCAGTTCGGGCATCGTAAATTATTGTTTTATTTGTATTTTTTCAGAAATTCCGGGCGTAGAGCCAGGTCGATCCAGCAAACTTCGCGCCGCACCTTCGAGAAAGGTGTACTGCAGGCCGTTGTCGCGGCGCCATAACACCAGCTGCGGTTGCCGCTGCAGTACGCCCATCGTCAGCGTGCTGCCGTCCGTCAATGTAATGCGGATATCGCTTTGCGGCGGACGCTTGTCGTAAGGCTCTGCAGTTGCCGCCGAAGCCATGCGCCACTGATCCACATACCGTTGCAGCTCATCGGCGCCGGCGGCCTCGGAGGGCGGCGACAGCACCCACCGCCCGTCGTTTTTGCTGACGGCGAATTCCGGCAGGGCCACTGTAACGGGTTGTTCGTTTTCGGCGAGCAGCGCGCGACGCACCAGCGCCGTCGCATTCAGCGGCAGTCCTGCACCGTGCCGCAGTTCAACGGCGTGTATCACATCGCCGCGCAGCACGTATTGTTCGCGGGTGACGGCATTGATGCCGCCGAACGCGTATTGCACGCCGTCGATATCGAGCACTGCAGAAGGCGGTTCGAGTTCAAAGCGCGTGCGGTCGGTGGCGGGAAGCTGTGCGGTCGGCTGCGCTTCGAGGATGGTCAGCATGCGCAGGATCTGGAATTCATCGGCACGCGCCTTGAACGGTGCGGTCATCCACCACTGTTCGCCGCGCCGCTCGATGGTGATTGCGGGACGGGCGGGACGTGTCAGGGTGATGCGCGACACCGCTGCGGGTTTGACCGCCGACAGCGGTGCTCGTGCCGCTTCCTCGCGCGATGGTGCGCGCAACGCCAGCCAGGTGAGCAGGGCAACAGCAACGAGCAGGGCAATATTGATCAGCCAGCCGCGCTTCATGGTTGCTGTTTCATGACGTGACGCTTCAGCGCGCGTTGCGCCGGCGCCACCAGACTGCGATGCCGGTGCCGGCGAACAGCAGCGGCAACGCGAACAGCACGACAAAGGCGATCAGGTAAAGCTGGGTGCTGTCGATTTCAATGCGGGTATCCGCTGCCGGCCGGGCATCAATGGTGACCATGGCATCTTCGCCGGCCAGCCAGTTGAGCATGCCCAAACCCAGGGCCAGATTGCCGCCGTTGCCGAGAAAACTGTTGGACAGGAAATGTCCGGTGCCGACAACGATGACACGCTGC
>JBILYA010000269.1:0-3781 GCA_044378065.1 Burkholderiales bacterium
CGCTGACCGCCAAACTCGATCAGGCGGCGGAATCGACGCTGGCCAACACGCTGGCTGCTGCGCCGACCCGGGATCTGATTCACCCCGGGGTGCTGCAGTATATGAAGGAAATTAAGCTGATCTAGAACGCGTAAAGCCGGGCAGGATTGCTGACCAGCACCTGCTCGCGCTGCTTCTCATCCGGCACCCACTGCAACAGCAGGTCGCAGAGTTCGCCGTCCTTGGGCATCGCACCTTTCATCATGACGTGCGGCCAGTCAGTACCCCAGATCACGCGTTCGGCATTGGCTTTCAACAGCGCATGCGCAAACGGTACGGTGTCGGCATGCGGCATCGGCTGCCCGGAAATGCGGTAAGGGCCGGTCAGCTTGACCCAGGCCTTGCCGGATTGCATCAGGCGCAGCAGGGCCTGAAAGCCGGGCGCATCAATGCCCAGCGACGTTTTCATATAGCCGAGATGGCCCAGCACAATGGGCACCGGAAAATCGGCGAAGCTGCGATCGAGATCCGGGAATTCATCGGTATGCATCAGGAATTCCATGTGCCAGCCCATCGGTGCGATGCGCGCGGCCAGCGGACGCAGCATGTCCATCGGCAGCGAGCCGGGCTTGCGGTCCTTGACGTCAACGATGTTGACGCGCACACCACGCACGCCGAGCGCATGCATGGTTTTCAGTTCGGCATCGCTGATCGAAGGATCAACCACCGCAACGCCGCGCAGACGCTGCGGATCGGCTTTCATCGCGTCGAGCATCGCCGTGTTGTCCGTGCCGTAGACGCTGGGCTGGATCAGCACCGCGCGGGTGACGCCCAGCGTGTCGAGCATGTGCCGGTAGTCTTTGGCCACGCAGTCGGGCGGCGTGTAAACGCGCGCCGATGAATAGTCGTATTGCGCGGCGGGACCGAGCACATGGGCGTGCGTGTCACAGGCCAGCGCCGGCATTTTCAGCGTCGGCGCCTGCGGCTTGAAGTCCGGCGCCGCACACAGCGGCGCAGCGGCGGTCGGCGTATTGACGGACATTTCTATAAGTTATTGATTTTATTAAATTATTTTATGCGGCTTTGAGTCCGGGCATCTGGAAGCCGATGGCTTTCAGTTCAGCAGCGAGCGAAGCGCGTTGTTCCGCATTCAGTTCCACCAGCGGCGGACGCACGGTGTACCACTGATCGTCGCCGCTGTACTGGGCGATGCCGGCCTTCAGTGCCGCGATCATCAGATACTTGCTGTTGCCGAAAGTGCCGCGCACGACATCGAGCGCTTTCTGCTGGGCTTCCGCGTCGGCGTTTTTCCATTCACGGAACAGCTTGTCGATCGGGCCCGGATTGACGTTGGCCGTGGCCGAGATGCAGCCGGCGCCGCCGTTCTGCATATTGGCGAGCAGGAAGGATTCGCTGCCGGCAAACACATCGAAGCCGCTCTTGGCGAAGGCGTCGAGGAAAGTCTTGGTGTTTTTCCAGTCGCCCGAGCTGTCTTTCATGCCGGCGATGGCCGTCGGGTATTTTTTCAGCAGCCGCTCGACGAGGTTCGGCGTGATGCCGACCACGGCGACGGGCGGGATGTGATACAGGTAGATGCGCAGGCGGTCGTCACCGACGCGTTCGATGATTTCGGAGTAGTTGCGGTAAAGACCTTCGTCGCTGACACCTTTGTAATAGAAGGGCGGCAGCATCAGCGCGCCGGCGCAGCCGGCTTTGACGGCGTGTTCGGTCAGTCGCACCGAATCGGAAATTGAGCAGCAGCCGGTGCCCGGCATCATGCGCGCGGGATCGATACCGGCGGCGAGGATGGCGTCCAGCAGCGCCATGCGTTCATTGACCGACAGCGAGTTGGCTTCGCTGTTGGTACCGAAGGCGGCGAGGCCGCAACCCTGGGAGATCAGCCACTTGCAATGGGTGATGAAGCGCGCGGTGTCGGGATTCAGGTCCTTGTCGAAGGGGGTGACGACGGGCGACAGCACGCCCTTGATGCGCGGGGTTTTGCTCATGGATGCATTCCTCGAAGAAAGCGCTGCAGGCAGCGGTGGATACGGCGTCGCGGCGCACCAAAGGCGTCGCGGGTCCATAGAATAACATCGCATGCACCGCCGCCCATAGCCCGGGATTTTGCATTGTCAGCACGGGGTGCTGTTGTTAAGCTGGCTGCCCGGTTGCGCATCAGACGCGCCTGCCACAGGAGGATTCAGCCATGAACCGATCAACGATTGCCGCGCTCGCCGGTGCCTTGATGTCCGTTGCGCCGGCTGTGCAGGCCGCAGAGTATCCGACCAAGGCTGTGCGCATGGTCATCGCCTTCTCCCCCGGCGGGCCCAGCGACATCCTGTCACGGCTGATCGGCGGCAAGCTGGGTGAGCGCATGGGACATCCCTTTGTGTTCGACAACCGCCCCGGTGCCGGCGGCAATGTATCGGGTGAAATTGTCGCCACCAGTCCGGCTGACGGTTACACGCTGATGATTGCCAATAACAGCATCCTTGCCGCCAATGCGACGCTCTACACCAAGATGACCTACAACCCGGCGAAGGATCTGGTGCCGGTGACCTGGGTGGCCTCGCAACCGAACATCCTTGTCGTGCATCCGACGATTCCGGCGAAATCGGTAAAGGAACTGATCGATTACCTGAAAACGCAGCCCGGCAAGCTCAATTTCGCTTCCTCGGGCAGCGGCGCTGCGGCGCATCTCGCCGGTGAGCTGTTCAAGAGCATGACCAAAACCGACATGGTGCATGTACCGTATAAAGGCGCGGGTCCGGCGCTGACCGACGTGCTCGCCGGACGCTGCCAGGTGATGTTTGCAACCTCGCTGTCGGTCAAGCCTTATCTCGATGCCAACCGTCTGCGGCCGCTGGGTGTGACTACGCTGAAGCGTATGGACAGCATGCCCAATATTCCAACCATCGCCGAAGCCGGTGTCCCCGGATTCGAAGCGACGACCTGGCATGGCCTTGTCGCCGTGGCCGGTACGCCGCGCCCGGTACTGGCCAAACTCAATGCCGAGACCAATGCCGTGCTGCAGGACCCGCAGGTGGTCAGGTTCCTGGAAAGCCAGGGCGCGATCATCGAAGGTGGCACGCCTGAAAAATTCGCGGCTTACATCAAGTCCGAAATTCCGAAGTGGGCAAAAGTCATCAAAGACTCCGGCGCCAGAGCGGATTAGGAATTAGATTGGATACGGCCGACTGATTGCAGGATTAACAGGAGCAAGGCATGGCGCAATTGAAAGTGTTGGGTGCGGGTCCGGTCAAACGCGGCATCACACAGCTGGCCGCACAGTTTGAAAAATCCTCCTGCCACAAGGTTGCGGTTGAGTTCGCCGGTGCGCCCTCGGTGCGCGACCGCGTTCTTGCCGGTGAGGCGGTGGACGTCGCTGTGGTGCCGCAGTCGGCGATGGCCGATTTTGTGGCGCAGTCGCGGGTGGTGGCGGCGACCCGCATGACCGTGGGCCGTTCGCGCATGGGTCTGGCCGTGCGCAAGGACGCAGCCAAACCGGCACTCGGTTCGGTGGATGCCTTCAAGACAGCAGTCGCAGCAGCGGACGGTGTGGTGGTCAATGTCGCTTCCAGCGGCAATTACATCGTCAAGCTGCTGGAGAAACTCGGTCTGGCGACGCCGGGCAAAACGGTGACGCAGGCGGATACCGTCAAGTTGATGGATCATGTCGCGGCTTCGCCGCAGAACCTGCTCGGTGCCGGACAACTGCCGGAAATCCGGGAACTGGTGGATAAGGGCGTGGCGATCACACTGGCCGGTCCTCTGCCGGATGAGTTGCAGAGTATTACGGGTT
>JBILYA010000270.1:0-3775 GCA_044378065.1 Burkholderiales bacterium
GCAGACTTTTACCACCGGCATTTTCCGTGCATGGTTTTCACTTGGCGACCATATGGCCGCGGCGCAGCTGTCGGCGATTCTGCTGAGCTTCGTATTCCTCGTGCTGCTGATTGAAAAGCTGAGCCGTCGCGGCGCCAGCTTTCATAACGCATCGCATCGCAAGCGGCTGCGCAATGTTTACCGTCTGCGCGGCTGGCGGGCTGCGGTGGCAGTGATGTTCTGCGTGATGCCGCTGGTGTTCGGTTTTCTGCTGCCGGCAGGGATCATGCTGTATATGGCGCTGACTTCGGGCGACGCGCAGTTCGGCGCACGGTATATCACGCTGACCCGCAATACCGTGACGCTGGCAGCGGTGACTGCCGCGCTGGCGGTGTTGCTGGCGCTGGTGGTCGGTTACGCCGGCCGTACTTCGAAAACGCCGCTGGTGCGCTGGTCCAACCGCATTGCCGGTCTGGGTTATGCGGTGCCCGGCGCGGTGATCGCCGTCGGCGTGCTGATTCCGGTGACGCGTCTGGATCATGTGCTTGCGGCATGGATAGAAGCGGCGACCGGTCATGCACCCGGACTGATCCTCACCGGCGGCATTGCCGCGCTGGTCTACGCCTATCTGGTGCGCTTTTTTGCGGTATCGCTGCAGGCGGTGGATGCCGGTCTATCCAAGATCACGCCGTCGATGGATGACGCCGCCCGTTCGCTCGGATACGGCCCGGGTGCGACACTGAGGCATGTGCATGCGCCGCTGCTGTGGCGCAGCGCGCTGTCGGCAGGGCTGCTGGTGTTTGTGGATGTGATGAAGGAGCTGCCCGCGACCTTTGTCATGCGGCCCTTCAATTTCGACACGCTTGCGGTGCAGGCCTATAACCTGGCCTCGGACGAACGGCTTGCCGAAGCGTCAACGGCAGCGCTCACCATTGTCGTGGTGGGACTGCTGCCGCTGATTGCCCTGTCGCGGATGATCCTGCGGCCCGAAGGCGCACAGCGCGACTGAAGTTGCCGGTAACGCTTATTTGTAACCGACGCGGTCGAAAATCTTCTGCGCCAGCGGCTGGTTCTTGCCCAGCGCGCTGATATTCAGCGTATCCATCTTGAAGCTGCCCAGCGAGGCGAGTGCCTTGTTGTTCAGCGGCGCGCCTTTCACCACGGGCCATTCGTTATTGCCTTCGGCGAAATAGCCCTGGGCCTGGTCGCTGGCGAGATATTCCAGATACTTCACTGCAGCCTCGCGGTTTTTCGCGTATTTGACGACGCCTGCACCCGACACATTCATGTGCGTGCCGAAATTTTTCTGGTTGGGCCAGACCAGACCGATGTTGGCAATGGCCTTGCGGTCTTCGGGTTTGTCGGAGGCCAGCAGTCGCACATAGTAGTAACTGTTGCTGATCGCCACACCGCATTCGCCCGCAGCCACCGCGAGGATCTGGTCGGTGTCGCCGCCTTTGGGAGACCGCGCGAAATTCGCCACCACGCCCCTGGCCCATTGCTCGGCCTTGGCCTCGCCCCAGTGTTCAACCAGCGCGCTCATCAGTGACAGGTTGTAGACATGGCTTCCGGAGCGCGTGCAGACCTTGCCCTTGAGTTTCGGATCCGCGAGGTCTTCGTAGTTCTGCACATCGGCGGCTTTGAGTGCGGCCTTGTTGTAAACGATCACGCGGGCGCGCGCGGAAAAGCCGAACCACTGGTTGTTCGGCGTACGCATGTGGTCGGGAAGACGTGAGGCCAGAACCTTGGAGTCGACGGACTGGAACAGGCCCATCTGCTCGGCGCGCCACAGGCGACCGGCATCCACGGTGACCAGCGCATCGGCAGGGCTGGAGGCGCCTTCGTTTTTCAGACGTTCGATCAGCGGATCTTCACCGGCTTCAATGCGGTTCAGCTTGATGCCGGTGGTCTTGGTGAAATTGGCGTACAAGGCCTCATCGGTCTGGTAGTGGCGCGACGAATAGAGGTTCAGCAGATTTTCCTGAGCGACGGCGGGAAAGCTGAGCGCGCTGATCACAGCGCAGCTGATAAATCCGGTGAGACGCATAAAAATCCTTTATTAACAGAAACTTACTTCTTTTAAAGCTTGATTTGAAAGTGATTGATCCAAATATTAACAATAACAATTCTCAATTGCAATGTTAATGAGAATTGTTGCTAACAAGTGAATGGGCCAAGCCAAAGGCTATCGCCGCGACAGAAGTGCGGATTTGATCAGGAACAAGTGGCAGTGGGATTCCCGGTGATGCCGGGACAGAGCAGGGATTTAGATCGCGAGGCGGCGGGCGCCGTTGTAGCGGGTCTGCCAGTAGCGATCACTCATGTCGACGATCTCGACTTTGCCGCCGCGGCTGGGTGCGTGAACAAAGCGTGAATCGCCGAGGTAGATGCCGACATGGGAAAACGGACGGCGCAGCGTGTTGAAAAACACCAGATCGCCGGGCTGGAGTTCGGTGCGGTCGATGCTGGCGCCGACCTGACTGATTTCCCGGGCGTTGCCGGGCAGTGATTTACCGGTGGCTTGGTTGAACACGTAACGGATGAGTCCGCTGCAGTCGAAGCCGGTATCCGGCGTGGTCCCGCCGTATTTGTAGCGCACCCCGATAAAACTCAGCGCACGCAGAACAATTTCCTGCGCCTGACCGAGCATGCCGCTTTCCGCAGTCGCAGACGGCGCGGCAGATTCGTTGCCGTCGTTCGCCATGGCGGACAGGGGCAGCAGGGCCAGCAGGATAATCGGTATCCAGTTACGTCGCATGGGCGCAATGTAATCAACAAGCACATGATTGTAAAGGCGAAATTTTCATGCCGCGGGGACGGCAGCTCGTCGTAAACTGGAATGATTCGACGAGCGTTATTCGCCCATGGACATCCATTCCCTATCGTTTCGACTGACGCGGCTTGCGTTGTTGTTGATGGTCTTGCTGGCCGGCCCTGCGCTGGCCCAGACCACGGTTGAGGTGATCCTGCTCAAATACCGTCAGGCCGATCAGGTGATTCCGGTGCTCCAGCCTTTGCTCGGGCGCGAGGCCAGCATCAGCAACTTCCAGAACCAATTGGTCATCCGTGCTACCCCGTCAGAACTGGCGCAGGTGAAACGTGTGCTGGCCGGCATCGATACGCCGCCGCGGCGGTTGCTGATCACCGTACGCCAGGATGCCGATGTTTCCGGCAGCCGCCGTGAGGCCGAAGTCTCGGGCAGCATCGGCAACAACAATGCGCGGGTGACCGTGCCGGGCAGCAGTTCGCGCGAAGGCGGTAACGTGGTGCTGCGCGATGGTGATGACCGCTTGCGGGCGCGGGTGGTGGATTCCAGTCAGGCGGGCGGCGAACGCACGGCGCAGACGGTGCAGGTGCTGGAAGGTTATAGCGCATTCATCCGTGCCGGCGAATCGCAGCCGGTGCGCAACCGGCAGGTGGTGCGTACCATGGTCAATGGTCAGTGGGTCGACCGTGTCGTAGAAACCACGGATTACCGCGAGGCCACGACCGGCTTCAATGTGCGGCCGCGGTTGCAGGGCGAGATGGTCACACTGGATATCGATCCGCAGCGCGAAACCTTTGATGAACAGCGCCGCGGCGCCGTTAATGTACAGCGCGTCTCGACCACGGTTTCCGGCCGGCTCGGCGAATGGATGGATCTCGGCGGTATCAGTGAGGAACGCAGCAACGACAGCAGCGGTATCCTCAGCACCCGCAGCGTGCGTTCCAGCGACCGGCGCGGCGTGCAGGTAAAGGTCGAACTCCTGCCCTGAGGCTATTTGTCAGAACGATGATCCCGGCTGCTGGAGGAATT
>JBILYA010000271.1:0-3765 GCA_044378065.1 Burkholderiales bacterium
AGATCAGCCGTGTAACGACCCAGACTGGCCAGCCCGTTCATGCGCGAACGGTGCGCCAGCGCTGCTTGCGCCGCCGGCACGTTGGCGGCCTGACCCTTCCAGGCCTTCAGCGACGGCTGCTGCAACGCGCGACCGTAGGAGAACGACAGCGGCCACGGCAGGTTGCCCTTGAATTGCACGTTCATCGAGTTGAGGTGGGCCGTCGCCAGTTCATCGCTCTGGCCGCCGGACAGGAACACGATGCCGGCCACAGCCGCCGGTACGGTGCGTTTCAGCGTGCGCACGGTACGTGCGGCAACTTCATCAACGGGCGCCTGCTTCGCGCATTTTTTGCCGGAGATCACCATCGACGGTTTGAGCACGGTGTGCTCGAGCACAACACGGTTCATGTACAACGCTTCGTAGACCGCGTTGAGTGTCCACTCGGTGACTTCTTCGCAACGCTCGATCGTGTGGTCACCGTCCATCAGCACTTCAGGTTCGACGATGGGCACCAGACCGGCTTCCTGGCAAATCGCGGCATAACGGGCCAGTGCGTGGGCATTGGCGGCAATACTGGTCGAGCTCGGCAGGTCGCGACCGATGTCGATCACGGCGCGCCATTTGGCGAACTTGGCGCCCAGTTTCACGTATTCGGCGCAGCGCTTGGGCAGGTTGTCGAGGCCTTCAGTGACGGTCTCGCCCGGGCACAGCGGCAGCGGCTTGGCGCCGGCATCAACCTTGATGCCCGGCAGGACGCCGTTCTTTTCGAGCAGTTTGACGAAAGAGGTGCCGTCGGCCGATTTCTGGCGCAGGGTCTCGTCATAAAGGATGACACCGCTGACATGGTCGCCGATGCCGCGGGTCAGAAACAGCATGTCGCGATAAGCGCGGCGGTTCTCTTCGGTGTTTTCGACGTTGATGCCGTCAAAGCGTTTGCCGATAGTGCCGGTGCTCTCATCGGCGGCGAGAATGCCTTTGCCGGGGGCGACCATCGCCTGGGCGATGGCGGCCAGATCGTTTGCTGACATGGTTGCTCCTGCTGGTCTGTGAGGTGATTGGTGGAAAGGGTGAAAACGGGGCAGTATTTTACACCGGCGGCTTATTTCTTCCGGTGCTCCCCGACCTTGACGATTTTCAGGGTGTTGGTGCCGCCGGCGCGGCCGAAGGGTTCACCGATGGTCAGCACGATCAGGTCGCCGTTCTGCACGACGCCGCGCTTGATCAGTTCGTCCTCGGCCATATGCAGTGCTTTTTCCGGATTGCTGGTGCCCTTGAAGCGTACGGGGTGCACGCCGCGGAACAGCGTGACGCGGCGCCGGGTTTCGATGACGGAACTCATTGCATAGATCGGCACCGAGATCGCCATCCGCGACATCAGCAAAGCCGTGCGGCCGCTTTGCGTCAGGGCCGCCACTGCCTTGATCGGCAGGCCGGCGGCGGTAAATGCCGTGGCACGGGCGATCGAGTTTTCAACGTCGATCTGTCCCGGTCCTCCGCGGCGCTCCTGCAGCAGGGAATCTTCCTTTTCCACTTCGACGCACACGCGCACCATTGCCGCGATGGTTTCGGCGGGATATTTGCCGGCTGCGGTTTCCGCGGAAGTCATCACCGCATCGGTGCCGTCGAGCACCGCATTGGCGACATCCGAGACTTCAGCGCGCGTCGGGATCGGGCTGCTGATCATCGACTCCATCATCTGGGTCGCGGTAATGGTCAGCTTCTGCTTCTCGCGCGCCATGCGGATCATGCGTTTCTGCAGCGCCGGCACGGCGGCGTCGCCGACTTCAACCGCGAGATCGCCGCGCGCGACCATGATCGCGTCGGAGGCGTCAAGAATTTCCTCGAGCGCGGGAATCGCTTCGGCACGTTCGATCTTGGATACGATCAGGCCGTGGCCGCCGGCCTTGGTGAACAGGTCGCGCGCCCAGCGCACATCGTCTCCGGAGCGCGGGAAGGACACCGCCAGAAAATCAGCCTTGAGTTCGGCAGCGAGCTTGATGTCCTGCTTGTCTTTTTCGGTCAGCGCCGGTGCGGTGAGGCCACCGCCCTTGCGGTTGATGCCCTTGTTGTTGGATAGCGGACCGCCCTGCTCAACCACCGTAGTGATTTTCGGACCGCGCACATTGGTGACACCAAGAACCACTCGACCGTCGTCGAGCAGCAGCGTGTCGCCGGGGTGTACGTCATTGGGCAGGTTTTTGTAATCGAGACCGACAACATGCTGGTCTCCCAGCTTGCATTCGGCATCGAGCACAAACTTGGCGCCGGGTTCCAGATGGATCTTGCCGTCCTTGAATTTGCCAACGCGGATTTTAGGGCCCTGAAGATCAACCAGTACGCCGACCGCACGACCGGCTTTGCGCGCCAGCTGACGCACCAGATTGACCCTGGCGCGGTGTTCGTCGGGCGTACCATGCGAAAAATTGATACGCACCACATCCAGCCCGGCTTCGATCATGCGGGCCAGCGTTTTGGCGTCGCTGGACGCGGGGCCCAGCGTGGCGACGACTTTAGTCCTGCGGATCATGCGCTACCCATCCCTGTAGTAAGAGGCTGGCGGCGCGCTCCGGTCATGCTGCGCGCTGCTCGAGTACTTCGACCGCCGGCAGTTTCTTGCCCTCGAGAAATTCGAGGAACGCACCGCCGCCGGTGGAAATATAGGACACCTTGTCGGCAATCTTGTACTTGGCCACGGCAGCCAGCGTGTCGCCGCCGCCGGCAATCGAAAACGCCTTCGACGCCGCAATCGCCTGCGCGATGGCCTTGGTGCCGCCGGCAAACTGGTCGTATTCGAATACGCCGACCGGACCGTTCCAGACAATGGTGCCGGCCTTGGCGATCAGATCGGCAAAGACCTGCGCCGTTTTGGCGCCGACATCGAGGATCAGGTCATCGGGACGAACGGCCGCGGCATCAATCGGATTGGCGCGGGCCAGTGCCGACAGCTCATCCGCAACGACAACGTCGACCGGCAACGGCACCTGCGCGCCGCGCGATTTCATGATGTCGATGATGGCCTGGGCTTCGCCGACCAGATCGGGTTCGGCCAGCGATTTACCGATGCGCATGCCGGTAGCCAGCATGAAGGTGTTGGCGATGCCGCCGCCGACGATCAGCTGGTCGACTTTCGAGGCCAGAGACTTCAGGATCGTCAGCTTGGTGGAGACTTTGGAACCGGCGACGATGGCCAGCAGCGGCCGCGCCGGTTTTTCCAGCGCCTTGCCCAGCGCATCGAGTTCCGCCGCCATCAGCGGGCCGGCGCAGGCAACCGGCGCGAACTTCGCAATGCCATGCGTCGTGGCTTCAGCGCGATGCGCGGTTCCGAAGGCATCATTCACATAGACGTCGCACAGCGCCGCCATCTTGCGCGCCAGCGTTTCGTCGTTTTTCTTTTCACCCTTGTTGACGCGGCAGTTTTCCAGCAGCACCACTTCGCCGGGCTTGACGGTAAAACCGCCATCGACCCAGTCCTGGACCAGCCGCACCGGCTGGCCGAGCATTTCGGACAGACGCTGCGCAATCGGCGCCAGTGAATCACCGGGCTGCAGCGAACCTTCCGTCGGCCGACCGAGGTGTGACGTCACCATCACCGCGGCACCGGCGGCAAGCGCGTGTTTGATGCCGGGGATGGTCGCGCGGATGCGCGTGTCTTCGGTGATGTTGCCGGCGTCATCCTGCGGTACGTTGAGATCCGCACGGATGAATACCCGTTTTCCGGCCAGCGGCAGTTCGTTGAGTCGCAGAAACTTCATGAGGCCTGTTCCGTTCCCTTATTTCTTCGCG
>JBILYA010000018.1:0-14256 GCA_044378065.1 Burkholderiales bacterium
ATCGTTGAAGGTATTGCCGCCGGCAGCAAACTCCGGCAGGTTGGTCTTGCCGACAACAATGGCGCCATGCGCCTCCAGCCGTTGCACCACCGGATCGGAACCCGGTGCAATGCGGTGTTCGTAAACGCGCGAACCGGATGTGCAACGCAGGCCTTCAACATCGGTGTTGTCTTTCACCGCAATCGGCAGGCCGTACAGAAAACCGGCGGGCCGCCCGCCGCGCGGCTCGTTCATCAGGCGTTTGGCGTGTTCACGCGCACGCTCGAAACACAGCGTGACCATCGCATTGATCTGCGGATTGGTTTCAGCAATGCGTGCTTCGGCGGCCTCCAGCAGTTCCAGCGGCGAAACCTCGCCGCGTGCCAGCTTTGCGACAGCCTCGGCAGCAGTCCATTTTATGAATTCATGCATCGCCGCATTCCTGTTGTTATGCGTATTTGCCCCGCAGTATAACGGCCGGAAGCGGCGCGAACGTGATAGGCTTTCGCTCCCCGTATTTCCTACAAAAACAGTCCAGGAAACTCTCCATGACGGCCAAATCCGCCACCCGCCCGCTGATGCAGACCGGCGCGCAAATTCTTGTCGATTCACTGATCACCCACGGCGCCAATCTCGGCTTCGGCGTGCCCGGTGAATCCTATCTGGCGGTGCTCGACGCCATCCACGAGCGCAGCGATGAATTCAAATTCATCATCTGCCGTCAGGAAGGCGGCGTCACCAACATGGCGGACGCTTACGGCAAACTCACCGGACAGCCGGGTATCGCTTTCGTCACGCGCGGACCGGGCGCCACCAACGCCTCGATCGGCGTGCACACCGCGTTCCAGGATTCGACACCGATGATCCTGTTCATCGGTCAGGTCGGCAACGATGTGGTTGAACGCGAAGCCTTCCAGGAAATCGATTTCCGCCGCATGTTCGGACCGATGACCAAGTGGGTGGCGCAGATCGACCGCGCCGACCGCGTCGCCGAATACATCAGCCATGCCTTCCACGTCGCGACCTCGGGCCGTCCCGGCCCCGTGGTGCTGGCACTGCCCGAAGACATGCAGACCGAAATGGCGCCGACGTCGAAGGCGGCTCGTTACCAGCGCGTCGCTGCCAATCCCGGCGAATTCGACATGCACAAGCTGCGCGACCTGCTCGGGAAGGCGAAAAAACCGTTGATGATGGTCGGCGGCGGCGGCTGGAACAAACAGGCCAGCGAAGACATTCTTGCCTTCGCCCGCGCTTTCAACCTGCCGGTGTGCGCCTCGTTCCGCTGTCAGGACCTGATCGACAACCGCGATCCGCATTACATCGGCGACGTTGCCGTCGGCCTCAATCCGAAACTGGCCGACCGCATCAAGGCCTGCGACCTGATGCTGGTCGTCGGCGCAAGGCTCGGTGAATGGACCACCGCCAACTACACGCTGTTCGACATTCCCTGCCCCGCGCAGAAGCTGGTGCACGTGCATGCCGGCGCCGAAGAACTCGGCCGCGTTTATCAGGGCACCCTGCTGATCAACAGCGGCATGCCGGAATTCGCCGCTGCCGCGAAAAAACTCGCACCGGTCAAACCGGCCTGGGATGCGTGGACCAAAGAAGCGCGCGCCGAACTGGAAGCATGGCAACAACCGGTTACGGTACCCGGCAAACTCAATATGAGCGAAGTAATTGCCTTCCTGCGCAAACGTCTGCCGCCGGAAAGCATCATCACCAACGGCGCCGGCAACTTTGCAATCTGGGTGCATCGTTTCTACCCCTATCCCGGCTTCCGCACCCAGCTCGCGCCAACCAGCGGCGCAATGGGTTACGGCGTGCCGTCGGGTGTGGCGGCAAAAATCGTTTATCCGAAACGTCCGGTGATTTCCTTCTCCGGCGACGGCTGCTTCCTGATGAACGGTCAGGAACTGGCGACTGCTGCTCAATACGACGCCAAGGTGATTTTCATCGTCGTCAACAATGGTATGTTCGGCACCATCCGCATGCACCAGGAACGCAACTACCCCGGCAACGTCAGCGGCACGCAGCTGAAAAACCCGGACTTCGCCGCACTCGCCCGCGCCTACGGCCTGCACGGCGAGATTGTTGAAAAAACCGAAGACTTCGAAGCGGCCTTCGAGCGCGCATGGTCAGCCAAAACCGCCGCACTGCTGGAGCTGCGCGTGGATCCGGATGCGATCACCCCGCGCACCACGCTGTCGGCGATTCGCGCCGAAGCCAAGAAAAACAAGAAAGGCTAGTCCCGGCCATGGTGCTGTTTCTCAACGAAGACAATGTCAAAGAACTGATCACCATGCCGCTCGCGCTCGAGCAGGTCGAGCGCGCACTGAAGGACCGCGCACTGGGTAAGGCCACCGACCTGCCGCGCGCGCGCATCCAGACGCCTTTCGGCATCCAGCATGTGCTGCAGGCCTCGGCACCGGAACTGAACACCATCGGCTTCAAGTATTACTACACCGCCGGCAGCGGGCGGAAATCGTTCTACATTCACCTGCTCAATATGAAGACCGGCCTGCTTGAAGCCATTGTTGAAGCCGTGTGGCTGGGCATGGTACGCACCGGTGCGGCGAGCGGCGTGGCGTCCAAAGCGCTGGCCAATCCCGGCGCGTCGGTGCTGGCGCAGATCGGCGCCGGCTTTCAGGGCATGGGCCAACTCGAAGCCGTGGTCACCGCATTGAACATCCGCGAAGCGCGCGTCTATGCACGAACCCGCGACAAACTCGAAGCCTGGTGCAAAAAGATGAGTGACAAGCTGGGCATTCCGGTGATTCCGGCAGCATCTGGCCCCGAAGCCATCAACGGCGCGCATGTGGTCAATGTCATGACCAAGTCCTCGACCCCGGTGATCGACGGCGACTGGCTGCAGCCGGGACAGCATGTCAATGCCGCGGGCTCCAATGCACTGTCGCGGCGCGAGATCGACGGCAAGACCGTCGCACGCAGCAAACTGATCACCGTCGATTCCCGCGGCACGGCACGCAATGAATGCGGCGACCTGCTGCCCGCAGTTGAAAACGGTTTACTCAGCTGGGATGTACTGACCGAAATCGGCGACGTACTCACCGGCAAGGCTGCAGGCCGTGCAGCAAAGGATGACATCACGCTCTATGAATCGCATGGCATGGGCATCCAGGACATTTACACGGCGGTGAAGCTGGTTGAACTGGCGCGGGCGCGCAAAGTCGGCGTTGAACTGCCGATGTAAATCAATCCCAACTATATGTTTATATTGATAATTTATGACCCCCTCCAATGATGTGATCGGTTTTGTCGGGATCGGCGCGATGGGCACACCGATGGCAGGCAACCTCGCACGCGCCGGCTACAAAGTAGTCGTGTTCGATCTGGACGCTGCACGCGCCGGAAAACTGGCGCGGGAAACCGGCGTCACCTTAGCCGCCAGCCTTGCCGATCTCGGCGCAACCGCGAACATCATCATCACCATGCTCCCCGAGGGCAAGGCCGTACGCAGCGCACTGTGCGGCGACATGGACTCGTTCAAGAACTGCATCCTTGAACGTGCCAAAAAGAATGCATTGATCATCGACATGAGTTCATCATCGCCGATGGGCACGCGCGAGCTGGGTGACGTGCTGGCGAAGCGCGGCCTGCAGTTCATCGATGCGCCGGTCTCCAACGGCGTCAAAGGCGCGATGGCTGCAACGCTGTCGATCATGGTCGGCGGCGACAAGGCCCTCTTTGATCGCGTCAAACCGATACTCGAAAAAATGGGCAACCAGATCTATTACGCCGGCCCGCTGGGCGCCGGCCACGCGATCAAGGCACTCAACAACTACGTCTCGGCTGCAGGACTGATCGCCGCGAGCGAGGCGATGCATGCCGGCGAGGCTTTCGGTATCGATCCGAATGTCATCGTCGACATCATCAACACCTCCAGCGGCATGAACAACACGACAAAAAACAAATGCAAGCAGTACATGCTCTCCGGCGCCTATAACGCCGGTTTCTCCGCCGGCCTGATGGCCAAGGACGTGCGTACCGCGCTGGAAATCGCCGAGGCGATGAAGACCTCGACGGCATTTGCCAAACCAACGGCCGAGGTCTGGAATGCGATGGAACAAAAGCTGGGCTTCATCGCCGACCACACCGAGATGCACCGCTTTCTGTCGAAGCCGGATCGCTGAGCCACGCCAACCGGCATCATGGAACTCTGGCGCGGCACCCATGACGAGTCATGGGAAACGGTTCAGCAACAACTCGCCGGAAGCTATTTGAGCGACGGCCTGCCGCTGGTGCCGCCGACCGCAGAGCGCGTCAGCGCAATGCTCACCGGCAACGGTTACCAGGCGGACGAAGAAATCGCGATGGTCGCGCCGTGTTTTGCGATGGCCACTGCGGGTGACATCGCCATCTGCGCCGTAATGGCCGGCTGCAAACCGGAATATTTTCCGGTGCTGGTGGCCGCGGTGGATGCACTGGCCGACCCGCAGTTCAATCTGCTCGGTGTCGCCACCACCACCGGATCGGCGACTCCCGTTTACATCGTCAGCGGCCCGATCGCCACACAAATCGGACTCAACAGCGCTGCCAATGCACTCGGCGCCGGCCATCGCGCCAATGCCACCATTGGCCGCGCAATGACGCTGATCCTGCAGAATGTCTGCGGCGCCAAACCCGGTGAACTCGACATGGCGACGCTGGGTCAACCGGCCAAATACGCCTGCTGTTTTGCCGAAAACTCGGAAGGCAATCCCTGGACACCGCTGCATGTGGAACGCGGCTTTGCGGCTGATGCCAGTGTGGTTACCGTGGTTGGCATCGCCGGCACTGTGGAAGTCAACGACTCCGACAGCCAGACCGCTGCCGACATGGCACAGACCTTCGCCCAATCGATGCTGATTGCCGGGGTCGCCGGCGGCTCGGGTCTGCTTGGTGGCGGCGAACCGTTGTGCATCCTGCCGCCGGAATGGGTCGACCTGTTCAACCGTGAAGGCTGCGACAAGCAGAAAACCAAAGCAGCAATCTGGGAGCGCGCCTGGCTGCCCGTTGAAAAACTGGCCCCGGCAATGCGCTCACGCCGCATGGCTGCGGGCGGCGACCCTTCGGCAAACATCATCCGTGTTGCCGAAAAACCGGAAGACCTGATGATCGTTGTGGCCGGCGGGGTTGGACGCAAAGCCGCTTACGCGCCGACCTGGGGCGGCACCACCAAAGCGGTCAGCCGCGAAATCAGAATCCGGAAATAAACCGCGGATTCAGTCGAGGTTGGCGAGCGCCGCCGCGTAGCGCACCGAGGCCTCATCAGCCGAGGTCGCGCTGAATTCGAGGTCATGCACCAGCCCGTCGCGCAGGCCGTACACCCAGCCGTGCACGGTCAGGTCCTGACCCCGCTCCCAGGCATCCTGCACCATGGTGGTCTGACAGACATTGGCAACCTGCTCCACTACATTGAGCTCACACAGCCGGTCACCGCGCGCACTCAGATCCGTCAATACTGAAAGGCGGGCTTCGTGTTTCTGGCGCACGTCCTGCACATGGCGCAGCCAGTTGTCAGCCAGCCCGATACGGTCGCCGCGCAAGGCCGCGCCAACGCCGCTGCAGCCGTAATGACCGACCACGATGATGTGCTTGACCTTGAGAACATCGACCGCGAACTGGATCACCGACAGACAGTTCAGGTCGGTATGAGTGACAACGTTGGCGACGTTGCGGTGAACAAACAATTCGCCCGGCAGCAGATCGACGATTTCATTGGCGGGCACCCGGCTGTCGGAACAGCCGATCCACAGATACTCCGGGGACTGCTGGCGTGCGAGCTTGCTGAAAAATTCCGGATCCTGAAGGCGGATGCGCTCCGACCAGATGCGATTGCTGTCAAACAGGTGCTGGAGTCTTTTCACGGGGCATCACGCTCGGTTACAGGCCGGCATTTTCTCATACCCCGTCGCGGCGATCGCAGATCAATCCACGCGCACGCCGGAATCCTTGACCACTTTCGCCCATTTGGTGAATTCGGCGCGCAGGTACTGCGCAAATTCCTCGGGACTGTTGCCGCGGATTTCGAAAGCATCCTGTGCGAACTTCTGGCGCAGATCCGGCTGGTTCAGCGCAATCCGGGTATCGGCATTGATCTTGCGAACCAGCGCAACCGGCGTCGCCTTCGGCGCGAGCAGGCCGTACATATTGTCGACCTCGAAACCGGGATAACTTTCCGCCACCGTCGGCACATTGGGCAGCACATCGAGGCGCTTGATGCTGGTCACCGCAATCGGTACCAGCTTGCCGCCGCGAGCCAGCGCGACCACCGGCGGCACTGCGGTAAAGCCGAGACGCACTTCGCCGCCGAGCAGCGCAGTCATCGCCGGGCCCGCACCTTTATACGGCACCGCCTGGATATTGGCCTTGGTGATGTTGCGGAACAGTTCACCCGACAAGTGGCCTGCAGTGCCGATGCCGGGCGATGCAAAGGGAATCGGTGCGATCTTCGACTGCTGCAGGATGTCCTGCATCGAGTTGACGGCGGTGTATGAAGGATGACGGGAAACCACCGTCGCGGAGACACCTGCGAGAATGATCGGCGCGAACTCCTTGAAAGGATCGTAGCCCGCGTTTTTGTAAAGACTGGGATTGCAGATGAATACGGAGGTCGTCAGCAGCAGCGTGTAGCCGTCAGGCAGCGCCTGCCCGACCAGCGCAGTGCCGATATTGCCGCCGGCGCCGCCGCGGTTGTCGACCACCACCGGTTGTTTCCATTGCTCGGAAAGTTTTTGCGCAATCAGCCGTGCCGCAAGATCGGCCGGACCGCCCGCCGCGAACGGCACCACCACACGCACCGGTTTTTCAGGCCATGCCGCCTGCGCAGATGCCGTCACTGTCAGCATCAGGCAGGTCGCTGCCAATGCTGCAATCTTCGATGCTGATTTCATGTTGCTCCCCTTGATGAATTTTTGATTCAGCTGCCGAGTTCCGGCGCGATTTCGCGCATCAGCGCATACAACGCATTCTGCGCTTCGAAACCGATACCCGGACGGTCCGGCAGGCGCAGATAGCCGTCCTCGACTTTTGCGTCATCAGCGAATCCGGCAAACATGCCGAACACACCCGGATAGGCTTCGCAACCGCCCAAGCCGAAACCGCCGACGATGTGCAGCGTCATCTGGTTGCCGCCGTGCGGAAACACGGATTGCGGCGACCAGCCGCGCGCCTTCAGCATTGCCAGCGTGCGCGCAAACTGCGCGATACCGTAGGACTGCGGCACGTCGATCTGGATGATGTCGCGGTCGGCACGCATGCCGCCGAAGGTGATCAGGTTGCGTACGTCCTGGGTCGAGAACAGGTTCTCGCCGGTGCCGATCGGTGCCTCGTAAATCGCCGCGACTTCGGTGAGCAGCGCGAAATCCAGCGGATCGGTCGGCTCTTCAAACCAGCGCAACTTATACGGCGCCAGCGCCTTCGCATAGGCCAGCGCGCGGTCGCGGTCGAAACCGGCGTTGGCATCCACAGCCAGCCGCGAACTGTCGCCGATCAGTTTCAGCGCTGCTTCGAGGCGCGCGATGTCTTCCGGGATCGACATGCCGCCGACCTTGATTTTCATCGTGCGGTAGCCCTGCGCGAATTTTTCGCTGATCTCCGCCAGCAGTTCAGGAATGCCTTTTCCCGGCGCATACCAGCCGCCACCGACATAACATGGAACCTTGTCTATCTTATTGTTTTTATTGTATTTTTCTGCGATAGCCCGGTGCAGCGGCTGACCGGCGATCTTGGCAATGGCATCCCAGCACGCCACTTCAATGGTGCCGATGGCCACCGAGCGTTCGGTATGGCCGCCGGGTTTTTCCCGGCGCATCATCACCGCGAGAATTTTTTCGGCGTCGAAATTGTTGCCGGCGGCATTGAGCAGCGCTTCCGGCGGCTCCTTGAGAATGCGCGGAATGAAACGCGCGCGCATCTGCGCGCCGCAGGCATAACGACCGGTGGAATTGAAGGCGAATCCCACCACCGGCTTGCCGTCGCGAATGACGTCGGTGACGACAGCAACAACGGAAGTGGTCATTTCGCTGAAATCAAACACCGCATTGCGCAGGTCCGATTTCAGCGCGATGGCGGTCTCGCGGATGTCAGTGATACGCATCAGGACCGCCTGTTCAGCAGCAAAGCATCAATTGACCTTGATGCCGGCGGCCTTGACCACCTTGGTCCACTTTTCAACTTCAACCTTCACCTGCGCCGTGAACTCCGCCGGCGAGCTCGCGATGATGTCGAAGCCGAGCCCTTCAACGCGGGACTTCACGTCGGGCAGTACCATCATTTTAACAACCAGCCCGTGCAGGCGGTCAACGATCGGTTTCGGCGTGCCCGCCGGGACCAGCAGGCCCTGCAGCGTGTCCGCCTCCTGACCTTTGAAACCGACTTCGGCCATCGTCGGCACGTCGGCGATCGCGCTGCTGCGCTTCGCCCCCGTCACCGCGATACCGCGCAGGCGGCCGCCCAGGATGTGCTGCGTGGTCGGCGGCAGAGCGGTACAGCCGATGGGGGTCTGATTCGACACCACGGAAGCGACAGCGGGTCCGGCACCACCGAAAGGCACGGTGACGAAATCCAGCTTGGTGGTGAGTTTCAGCAACTGCGCCGACAGGTCAGGCGTGGTGCCGACACCCGGCGTGGCGACCGAGAACTTCTTCGGATCGGCAGCAACGACAGTCAGCAGTTCCTTCATGTTGCGCGCAGCAATGCCCGGATGCACGGTGAACACATTGGGCGAAGCCGCCATGTTCGACACCGGGATGAAGCTCTTGTACGGGTCATAGGGAATGCTGGAGTAAAGACCGGGGTTCACCACGAAGCTCGAACTGACCACGATCAGCGTGTGACCGTCCGCAGGCGCTGCCGCGGCGAGACCCATGCCGAGATTGCCGCCCGCGCCCGCACGGTTGTCGACCACCACCTGCTGGCCCAGCCCTTCCGTCAGTTTCTGGGCAACCACCCGCGCGATCACGTCGGTCGGGCCGCCGGCCGCAAACGGCACGATCATGCGCACCGGACGGGTCGGATAATCCTGTGCCGCGCCGGCAGCAGAAGTCACAAACAGTGCGGCAACGGCGCCGCACAGCAGTTTGATTCGGTTCATGAATGCTCTCCCTTTTATGCCGGTGCGCCGGCTTTAATCCGCGGTGGCGCCTGAAGCGCGCACGACCTTGCCCCAGCGATCCGCTTCACTGCGGATGAATTTGGCGAACTCGTCAGGCGTGCTGGTCAGCGGATCGGTGCCGCGCTGCGACAGCATTTTTTTGGTTGCCGGATCGTTGAGCACCTTGGCCAGTTCCGCGTTGAGACGGTTGATGATGTCACGCGGTGTTGCTGCCGGCGCGAGAATGCCGTACCAAGTATCAACCTTGAACCAGGGCATGCCGGCTTCGGCCACCGTCGGAATTTCAGGCACAGCGGCATCACGCTTGTCGCCGAGCGCAGCCAGCGCGCGCAGCTTGCCGGCCTTGACGAACGGGGCCGCCGCAGCCGTGCCAATGACCAGCACATCGACTTCGCCGGACAGCAGCGCAGTCTGCGCCTGGTTCGCACCCTTGTGCGGAATCATCGCGATATTCAGCTTGTTTTCGGCGATGAAATAACGTGCGCCGAGGTCATTGGTGGTGCCCGCACCACCCGAACCGAAATTAAGCTTGCCCGGATTCTTGCGCGCCAGTGCGAGGAACTCCGACAACGTTTTCGCCGGAACCGACGGATGCACAACCAGCAAATTGGGAATCGAGGCCACCAGCGAAATCGGCGCCAGATCCTTCAGCGGGTCGTAGTTGAGTTTTTTATACAGGCTCGGGCTGATCGAGATCGACGGCGAGCACAGCACAATGGTGTAACCGTCCGGCGCCTGGCGCACGGTGTACTCGGCGCCGACATTGCCGCCGGCACCCGGCCGGTTTTCGGCAATCACGTTCTGACCGATGCTTTCACCGAGTTTTTGCGCAATCACGCGACCGAGAATGTCGGTGCCGCCGCCGGGCGGGAACGGCAGAATCAGCCGGATCGGGCGCGACGGATAAGCCTGGGCCTGAGCCTGGGCCAGCTGAACCCCTGAAGCGACCAGCAATGACACGGCGCAAACCGCCAAAGCAAACGCTTTTTTCATGGTTTTCTCCTCGGATTTTATTGGTCTGTAGAAAGCGGTTCTGTCTGTCGCCACAGGCGTGGCGCAATGGCCGGATTGTCTCTCTTCGCGCCTTGTTTGGTCAACGCGCCCGGGCAAAACAGGTAAAATGAACGCCCGGTTTTTCCAGTCCGCTTTCCATTCAAATTTTTCAGCGCCATTTCCCCTTTTCATGACCGCACCACGCATTGCACTGATTCATGCCACACCGCTCGCCATCGAGCCCATCGGCAACGCCTTCCAGCGCCTTTGGCCGCAGGCGCGCACCACCAATCTGCTCGAAGACTCGCTGGCGCCGGATCTGGCTGCCGAAGGCTGTCTGAGCGAAGGCATGATCGAACGTTTCCTGACGCTGAGCCGTTACGTACACGGCTGCGGCGCCGATGCCATCCTGTTCACCTGCTCTGCCTTCGGTCCGGCCATCGAAGCCTGCGCCGCAGCGATGCCCATCCCCGTGCTCAAACCCAATGAAGCCATGCTCGACGAGGCCCTCAATGCGGGCAGCCGCATCGGCCTGATTGCGTCCTTCGGTCCGAGCATCCCTGCGCTCAACACCGAACTCGAAGACATGGCGCGCTCCCGTGGACAGAAAATCACCGTTTCCTCTCGCACTGTAGCTCCGGCCTGGGACGCACTGCTGAAAGGTGATGCCGAAACCCATGACCGTCTGGTCGCCGGTGCCGCCGCTGAACTGATGCCCTGCGACGCACTGGTCCTGGGGCAGTTCTCGATGGCCAGCGCCGCGCGCGTGATTCCGCCGCAGCCCGGCTGCAAAATACTGACCAGTCCTGATTCCGCAGTCGAGCGCCTGAAGAAGGCATTGCAAGCCTGATTCAGGCGATCCTCTTCATAACAACAACGGAGCAGCAAGCAATGAAAACGAAAACAGCACTCGGCCTGTTTGCCGCTGCATTGTGTTTTTGCACGCTGACAGTCTCGGCGCAGAACTACCCTTCCAGACCGGTACGCTTTGTCGTGCCGTTTGTCGCTGGCGGCCCCACCGACATCCAGGGCCGCATGCTCGGTGAAAAACTGGCGCAGCGTCTCGGACAGCAGGTGCTGGTCGACAACCGCGGTGGCGCCGGCGGCAATATCGGCATGGAAATCACCGCCAAAGCGCCGCCCGACGGCTACACGATCGTGATTGCCACCGTCGGCACCTGGGCGGTGAATCCGCATCTCTACAAACTGCCCTTTGATGTGGTGAAGGATTTTGCGCCGATCATCCAGGTCTCGACTTCACCCGGCGTGCTGGTCGTGCACCCCTCGGTACCGGCGAAGTCGGTCAAGGAACTGGTTGCACTCGCGCGTGCCCGCCCGAACGAACTGAATTACGGCTCATCGGGTGTCGGCGGCTTCGGTCACATCAGTGGCGAACTGTTCACGCTGATGACCAACACCAAAATGACCCATGTGCCGTACAAAAGCTCCGCACCTTCAATGACCGACGTCATGGCCGGCCAGATTCAGGTGCTGTTCAACAACGCGATTGCCACCGTCCCCTTCGTGCAAGCCAAACGCGTGCGTGCGCTGGCCACCACCGGCGCGAAACGGCTGGCCGTGCTTTCAGACTTGCCGACCATCGCCGAAGCCGGCGTCCCGGGTTACGAAAACTCCTCGTGGTCAGCCGTTGCCGCACCCGCCGGCATTCCGGCGCCAATCCTCGGCCGCCTGCACAAGGAATTCACCGGCATTCTTGCTGACCCGGATATTCAGAAACGGCATGCCGACGTCGGCGCACAGATCATTGGCGGCACGCCGGAACAATTCCACGCGTATCTGAAAGCCGAGGTCGACAAATTCGGCAAGCTGGTGAAATCCGCGGGCATCAAAGCCGCATCCGGCGGCTGAACGCATAGCAGCCATAAAAAAAGCGCAGCCGGGGCTGCGCTTTTTTTCATTCGATTGCAACGGATCAGCGATAACCCTCGGCACAGCGATGGATCGCCTGATTGCTGTCATGCTTCAGGCATTCCCGTGCATCCATTCTGGAACGCGCCGTCAGCGCACGTGAACCCGCTTCAGGCGCGGCAGCAACAGCTACCGGCACTGCAACCGCCGGAGCGGCTAAGGGTTCGGCGGCGGGCTTGGCTTCCGCTTTTACAGTTTCCGCCTTGGCCGGTTCGGCTTTGGCTTCCGGCTTGGCGGCTTCGGCTTTCGCCACTTCGGACTTCGCCGCATCACCCTTGCCGGGCTCTGCTTCCGTTTTGGCAGCAGCAGGTGCCGTCTCGGCGGATTTCTCTGCAGCCGGTGCTGCCGGCGGTTTCGCGGCCGGCGGCTTGGCCGCAACAGGCGGGGGCGGCGGTGGCGGCGGTTCGACCATGAAGGTATCCCAGGCGACCCAGCCGACTATGGCAACGGCAACGACGCTGATCGCTGCCATCGCGGTTTTTTTCTTCTTGTCGCCGTCGTCAATGGCCGGCGCGTCATCCGCCGGTTTGCTGCCGCCCAGTTTGGGCATCTTCAGTTTCAGCTTGTCGAAACTCAACTTGGGCATTGCAGTCTCCCTGAATGGCCGCCGTTCAACGTGAACTGGCGTTCAGCATACGCGAAAATCCCTTTATTTTCCGTGGATTATTGCTCACCCAGCAGCGATTTGGCGGTGCGTTCGCAGAGCCAGGCCTTCTCGTCAGCAGTCAGTCCCGGAATGCCGTCGATCGCCGCCGGCACATCCAGCGGCGCCATGTCGAAGGGGTGATCGGTACCAATGACGACATGGTCGGCGCCGACCTGATCAATCAGGTACTTCGCCGCCTTCGGGTCGTGCGTCAGGCAGTCGAAGTAAAAGCGCTTGAACAGTTCACGCGGCGGCGTGACGTTGTTGACCTTGGGTTCGTTGCGCACCTGATGGCCGTGGCGGAAGCGGCCGATCTGGTAGGGAATGAAACCGCCGCCGTGCGGCAGCACGATGCGCAGCTTGGGCATTTCATCCATTGCGCCACTGAACATCAGGTGCGCGACCATCAACGTGGTGTCGAGCGGGAAACCGACGAAGTTCGACAGGTAATAATCCTCCATGCCGCCCTTGGCCAGACACTGGTAGGGATGAGCGAAGATGAAGCAGCCCAGCTGCTCGATGGTCTTCAGCACCTTACGGAATTTTTCAGCTGCCAGCGGCGTGCCTTCAATTGACGTTGCCAGCTCAACCGCCTTGAAACCGTATTCCTTGACTACACGCTCCAGCTCGGCAATCGCCGCATCCGGATCCTGCATCGGCAGATGCGCCATGCCACGCAGACGCGACGGGTGTTTCGCGACCATCTGCGCAATGCCGTCGTTGGCGAGCTGTGCCGCATACAGGCCGGCCTCGGCAGGCAGCCAGTAGAAATAAATGGGCGGGCCGACAGAGATGGCCGACACATCCAGCTTGTTCTGGTTCATCCACTCGACCTTGGCGTCGGCGTCGTAAAAATCAGCGCTGAGAATCGCCGGACGGCCGTGCACGTCGAAGTATTTCTTGCCGTCCTTCTCGGTAATGCTGGTATGGAAGCGTTTGGGGTCCTTTTCCATCGCGGCGATGATGGTCGGCGGGATAACGTGGCTGTGCAGGTCGTAGCGCATGGGATTCCGGTTCCGTTGGTTGAAATCAGGGTTGATGAGACGGGTGTTATTTTACTTGCAGCAGGGGCCGCAGCATACGCGCGTCCCGCAGCCGTTCGATATGCCACATGGTGTCGACCAGACGCGTCGTGCGCCGGGGTCCGATCACCGGCAGCAACAGGTCGCGGGCCTTGGCTTCGACTTCGGCACGCGGCATCGGATTGGCCGCCGTACCGCGCACCGCCTTGGTGTGATGGCGCAGACTGCGACCGTCGCAGGTGGTGATCTCGACAATGGCCTGGGTAGTCTTCGCCCGACCCAGTGCGGCACTGCCCTGCAGGGTGATGCGTTCCTTCAGCTTCAGTACCCGCGGATCCCGCACCCGGCGGTCGTCATGCGCCGAGGCAAAGCTGATGTCGCCGTCGAGCAGCATCACCGCCACCAGATGCTGAATGTTGATGCTCGCCATCGTGCGCTGGTTGACGGTACGTGCGCCCTGATCGTCAATGGTGATCACGACACGCTCGACATCATTCGCCGCAATGCGGTGTTTGACGATGAGGTTCAGCACCGCATCGATCGGCGCCTGGATCGGATAACCGATAGCCCAG
>JBILYA010000272.1:0-3713 GCA_044378065.1 Burkholderiales bacterium
GTGGCGCAATAGTCAGCACACCCTTCTCACCAGGCGCGGCTTCCGTTGCATCCGACTCACGCAGCAGCTTGAGGTCGTAGCCATAAACCGGAAACCCGGGGCTGCCGTATTTGACCTTTGCTTTTTCGATGCCCGGCGCCAGCGACAGAATGGGCCAGCCGGTTTCGGTCTGCCAGTAATGGTCGATCACCGGTTTACCGATGGCATCATGAATCCAGCGATGCGTCGGTTCATCGAGCGGTTCGCCGGCAAGAAACAGATGGCGCAGCGAGGACAGGTCGTATTTCTTCAGGTAAGCCGGATCCTGTTTTTTCAGTACACGCGCCGCAGTCGGTGACGAGAACATCACCGTGACCTTCTGCTCCTGCACGATTTTCCACCAGATGCCGGCATCGGGACGGATCGGCAATCCCTCATAAAGAATGGTGGTCATGCCGTGGATCAGCGGACCATAAACAATATAGGAATGCCCGACGACCCAGCCCACATCCGAGGTGGTGAACATGGTTTCACCGGGCTTGCCGCAATAAATATGCTCCATAGAACTGGCCAAGGCCACCGCATAACCGCCGGTATCGCGCTGCACGCCTTTGGGTTTACCGGTGGTGCCCGAGGTATACAGAATGTAGGAAGGCTCGCTGGACTCGAGCCAGGTCACCGGCACCGGTGTACTGCCATGCTGCCTTAAAGCCTCGGCGTAATCGACATCACGCCCTGGCACCATCGAGAAATCCTTGTCGATGCCGCGATTTATTACCAGCACTTTTTCCGGCGGTTGTTTTGAAAGACTGACGGCCTCGTCCACCAGCGGCTTGTAATGGATGGCTTTTCCACCGCGCAAACCGGCGTCGGCTGTGATCAGCAGCTTCGGTTTGGCGTCATCAATCCGGGTAGCACAACTGGCCGCGGCGAAACCACCGAACACCACGGAGTGCACGGCACCCAGGCGTGCGCAGGCGAGCATCGCAAATGCCGCTTCGGGAATCATCGGCATGTAGATCAGCACCCGATCTCCGCGCCCCACGCCCTGCGCCTGGATTACTGCAGCGCAGGCGTTTACCGCCGCATGCAGTTCACGATAGCTGTAACGGTGCTCGGTATCGGTTTCGGTGGAGATATAGACCAGCGCGGTCTGATCACCGCGGGTATCGAGATGCCGGTCAATCGCGTTGTAGCAGAGATTGGTCTGACCGCCGACAAACCATTTGGCGAATGGCGGCTTGCTGAAGTCGAGAACCCGGTCAAAAGGTCGATGCCAGTGGATGCGCCGCGCCTCCTCCGTCCAGAACGACTCCCGGTCCTCGATGGAACGGCGATGAAAATCGGCGTAAGCGCCCATATCCCCTCCAGTAATTGGCCGGGGCGGCGCTGTTTTTTGGATGCACTACATTGAATTGTTACGACGCCCGCAGGGGCATTATCCACCGCAGGGTCTTACAAAATCCTGACCACGGCGCGGCCACGAATGGCGCCTTTAAGCATGCGCTCAAAATACCCGGTCAAATCAGTCAAGTTAATCGTTTGCGCAATACTGTCCAAATGCCGAGGTTTGAGATCAGTGGCCAAACGCCCCCAGACCTTTTTACGCAAAGCCATGGGTGTCGCCACCGAATCCACGCCAATCAAGCGCACGCCGCGCAGAATGAACGGCAGCACATTGGTTTTAAGCTCGATACCACCGGCGTTTCCGAAACTACCGATGACACCGTGGGGCAGCATGGTGCGCGTCAGCCAGCCCAGCTGATCACCACCGACGGAATCAAAAGCAGCAGCCCACAGCGGCTTTTCCAGCGGCCGCGAACCGAAATCCACGGTAGCACGATCGAGAATTTCAGAGGCGCCCAGCTCGCGCAGATAGTCATGTTCCGCCGACTTGCCGGTGATCGCCGTTACGGCATAACCCTTGGCGGCCAGCATGTTGATGGCGAGACTCGCCACGCCGCCGGTTGCTCCATTGACCAGCACCTTGCCACCAGCCGGCGTCATGCCATTCAATTCCAGCAATTCAACCGCAAGGCCTGCGGTATAACCTGCCGTACCCAGAGCCATGGCTTCGAACAGGGACAGACCCTTGGGTAGCGGCACCACCCAGTCGGCCGGAACGCGGCAAATGCCGGAATAACCGCCGTCATGGGCCACCCCCATGTCGTAGCTGGTGCAAATAATTTCATCCCCGGCCTTGAACCGCTCATCACTGGAACTGAGGACAGTGCCTGCGGCATCAATGCCGCCAATCAGGGGATAGTTGCGGATGATTTTTCCGCCGGCACCGGTGGCGGCTAATGCGTCTTTGAAGTTGACACCGGAATACGCGGTCTGGATAACCACTTCACCCCGACCGATATCCGCTGTCGGCACATCGACGACGCGTCCTTCTATCTTATTATTTTCATTGAATATTCTGTAGGCCTTGCAGTATTCCATGACGTCCTCACGGCAGATGGGGTTGAGCGAGGTACTGGTGTGTCTGCATTTCCGTAAGGCGGCTGGCCAGCCGCTCTTTTAATGAAGCATTCAAATGCGCCTGAAAACCGTCATTGTCGGCTGCCGCCGCGACCAGATCATCGACCGGCACCGTAGCGCTCAGCATCAGCTTGACACGTCGATCATAGAACTCATCGACCAGCCACACAAACCGCCGCAGCATGTCGCTGTCATCCGGCGTGAAGCAAGGCACCGCCGAGATCAGCACCGTGTGATAACGGCGGGATAACTCGATGTAATCGGGTTTGCCGCGCGGTCCCGCACAAAGCTCTTCGAAATCGAACCAGACGATTCCCGGTGCCTGACGCCGGACACGGATCAGGCGGTCTTCGATATCGAGCGGCGCATTGTCTTCACCGCCGCTGGATATATGACTGAAGGCCTCATCAAGATGCCGGTCAGCATCGGCACCGATATGGTATGTCCCCGCCTTCTCCAGTTCACGCAGGCGGTAATCGGTTCCGGAATCGACATTGACCACGGTCATGCGTTTAAGGATCAGGTCAATCGCCGGCAGGAACTGCACCCGCTGCAGGCCGTGCTGATACAGCTCGGTCGGCGCGAAATTGGAAGTTGTCAGCAGCACCACGCCTTCACTCATCAACCCTTCGAGCAGGCGACGCATCAGCATCGCGTCGGTAATGTCGGTGACATGGAATTCATCGAGGCAAAGGATCTGGGCTTCGGCGGCAATGTCGCGCGCAATCAGCGACATCGGGTCAGCCTGCCCCTGATGACGGCTGAGACCTTTGTGGATTTCCTGCATGAAGCGGTGGAAATGCACCCGCTTCTTGGTGACGTCGGGAACAAATGCGAAAAAGCTGTCCATCAGGAAGCTTTTGCCCCGGCCTACACCGCCCCACAGATAGACGCCGCGGATGATGCGGCTGCGATTGAGAAAGCTCAGCAGGCCGCGGCGCTGCAGGCGATGGTCGAGGTCTTGATGTACCCGCTGCAGCTCCCGTGCGGCAACCTGCTGGGCATCGTCAGGGGCGAAACCGTGCTCTGCGGCACGGTCCCGCAGGAACTGGACGAAATCGGCAGACAAAGGTGAACCCGATTCGGAATTACAGGTTCAGCGTCCTGTTGTCGACGGCAAGCGCCGCTTCTTTCATGGCTTCCGACAGCGAGGGATGCGCATGGCAGATCATCGCAATGTCTTCGGACGCCGCACCGAATTCCATCGCCACGACTGCCTCGGCAATCAGCTCGGAAGCCATCGGCCCGAT
>JBILYA010000273.1:0-3711 GCA_044378065.1 Burkholderiales bacterium
CACACATCGTCATGCGCTGGGCGTTCGCCCGGTCTACAAACGTGTTGATACCTGCGCTGCCGAGTTCTCGACCAGCACGGCGTATATGTATTCGACATACGAAGAAGACTGCGAAGCGCAGCCCACGGACCGCAAGAAAATCATGGTGCTCGGCGGCGGTCCCAACCGCATCGGCCAGGGCATCGAATTCGACTATTGCTGCGTGCATGCCGCTTTGGCGCTGCGTGAAGACGGATTCGAGACCATTATGGTCAATTGCAATCCGGAAACCGTTTCGACCGATTACGACACCTCCGACCGGCTGTATTTCGAACCGCTGACGCTGGAAGACGTGCTGGAAATCGTTGCCCTGGAAAAACCCGTGGGCGTGATCGTGCAGTTCGGCGGACAGACGCCGCTGAAACTGGCGCGCGATCTGGAGGCCAATGGTGTGCCCATCATCGGCACTTCGCCGGATTCCATCGATATTGCCGAGGATCGCGAGCGTTTCCAGAAACTGCTGCACAAGTTGAAGCTGAAGCAGCCGCCCAACCGCACGGCGCGAAGCGAATCCAAGGCGCTGTCCGCTGCTGCCGAGATCGGTTATCCGCTGGTGGTGCGACCGTCCTATGTGCTTGGTGGACGAGCTATGGAGATCGTTCACGAGCAGAGCGAGCTTGAACGTTACATGCGCGAGGCGATCAAGGTATCGAATGACTCGCCGGTGCTGCTGGACCGCTTCCTCAATGACGCCATCGAGGTTGACGTCGATGCCATCAGTGACGGTAATGAGGTGATCATCGGTGGCGTGATGGAGCATATCGAGCAGGCAGGCGTGCATTCCGGCGACTCGGCCTGTTCGCTGCCGCCGTTCTCGCTGTCCCCGGAACTGCAGGCGGAATTGCGCCGGCAGACCGTGGCGATGGCGAAGGCGCTGAAGGTCAATGGCCTGATGAACGTGCAGTTCGCGATCCAGAACGGGCCGGAAGGCGATGTGGTCTATGTGCTGGAAGTGAATCCGCGCGCGTCGCGCACGGTACCTTTTGTTTCCAAGGCCACTGGATTGCCGCTGGCAAAGATTGCCGCGCGCTGCATGTCAGGCCGTTCGCTGGCGGATCAGCGCGTCACGCGCGAAATCGTGCCGCCGTATTACTCGGTCAAGGAGGCGGTGTTCCCGTTCATCAAGTTCCCGGGTGCCGACACCATCCTCGGGCCGGAAATGAAATCGACCGGCGAAGTCATGGGCGTGGGGGAGACCTTCGCCGAAGCCTTCGTCAAATCGCAGCTGGGTTCGGGCGAACGTCTGCCGAAATCGGGCAAGGTTTTTGTCAGTCTGCGTGATGCCGACAAGGAGCGCGTGCTGGATATCGCGCGGGTTCTGACCGGAATGGGCTTCACGCTGGTGGCAACGCATGGTACGGCCAAGGCGCTGGAAGCCGGCGGTCTGGCGGTCACCCGCGTCAATAAGGTTGCCGAAGGCCGTCCGCACATCGTCGACATGATCAAGAACGGCGAAATAGTGTTCATCATCAACACGGTCGAAGAGAAGCGTTCGGCTATCCGTGACTCGTATTCGATCCGCCGCGCGGCCCTGCAGCAGCGGGTTACACTGTATACGACGCTGTCCGGAGCCCGCGCAGCCGCCAACGGCATGGCCCAGGCGCGGGAACTACAGGTCTACGCGGTGCAGGATCTGCACAAACGGCTGCCGGCCTGAAGTCGGCCTGAAACAACCGGGGTAAACCCATGAACACAAAAACTCCCTTGACGGTACGTGGCGCAGAGTTGCTGCGCGCGGAACTGCACGAACTCAAGTCGGTGCAGCGGCCGGCCATCATTGCGGCGATTGCCGAGGCGCGGTCGCATGGCGATCTGTCCGAAAACGCCGAATATTCGGCGGCCAAGGAACGGCAGAGTTTCATCGAAGGCCGCATCGCCGAGGTGGAGTCGAAAATCTCCAATGCCCAGATCATTGATCCGGCTACCATCGATACTGATGGCCGTTGCGTGTTTGGTGCCACGGTCGAACTGGAGGACATCACCTCCGGCGGCAAGGTGACCTACCAGATCGTCGGTGATGACGAGGCTGATATCAAAGAAGGCAAGATCTCGATCAGTTCGCCGATAGCCCGCGCCCTGATCGGCAAATACGAGGGCGATGTCGCCGAGGTACAGGCCCCGGGCGGCGTGCGCGAATACGAAATCGTCGAAATCCGTTACGTGTGATGGGGCGTTTTGCCGAAGCGCTGCAGTCGATTGCAGCGACGCTGTGGGTCGGTGCGATGTGGGGTATCGGTTACATCGTGGCGCCGGTTCTGTTTTCGCGACTCGGTGACCGTGCGCTGGCCGGCCTGATTGCCGGAAAGCTGTTTTCTATGATCGCCTGGGTCGGCATTGCCTGCGCGATTTACCTGTTGCTGTTCCGCATGGTGCGTTACGGCGGCGGCGTCTTCAAGCAGGGCGTGTTCTGGATCGTGTTGCTGATGCTGGCGCTGGTTTGCGCCGGCGAGTTCGGCATACAGCCGATCATGGCCGCGCTGAAGGAAGAGGCGCTGCCCAAACAGGTCATGGAGTCCGTGTTGCGCGACCGTTTTGCGGCTTGGCACGGTGTGTCGAGCGTGCTCTACATCATCCAGAGTCTGCTCGGTGCGGCGCTGGTCGTGCTGCTGGGGCGATCGAAATAGGCTTGCCGCGGATGCTGCCCGCGGCTTATTCCATCTGGAAACTGCGTTTGGTACGCCTCGGACCTTTGTCGGCGCGTGAGCGCCCCGATTTTTTGCCTGCGCCAGTGCCTTTTGCGGGTGCTTCCGGGCGCGGCCGGTAGAGCACCAGAATTTTTCCGATATGCTGAACCAGGGCTGCATCGAGTTTTGTGCTGATGTCGTCGATCATGGCGGCGCGAGCGGCACGGTCGTCGCCGAAAACGCGGATCTTGATCAGCTCATGACTTTTCAGGCTGACATCGATTTCATGCAGCACCGACGGCGTGAGGCCGGCATCGCTGATCATTACGACAGGGTTCAGGGCATGGGCCCGCGCCTTGAGCTCGCGGCGCTGTGCGGCATTAAGAGTCATCATGGCCGAAGTTTAACAGGTCGGGCTGCAAGCGCGGACCGCGATACGGTGTTCTGATCATGGCGAAAAACAAGACCAGCAAGGCCTGGATGCAGGAGCATGTCACCGACCCTTATGTGCGCAAGGCGCAGGCGGAGGGGATGCGTTCGCGCGCTGCGTACAAGCTGCAGCAGCTCGCGGAGCGCGATCATCTGCTCAAGCCGGGGATGGTCGTCGTCGATCTGGGCTGTGCGCCCGGTGGCTGGGCGCAGGTGGCGGGGCGCGTGGTGGGGCCCGAGGGGCGGGTGGTCGGGGTTGATTTGCTGGAAATGCTGCCGGTGCCGGGTGTGCGTTTCGTACAGGGTGATTTTGGTGATGATGCCGTGCTTGCGGAAGTTGAAAAATACCTGGAAGGCCGGCTCGTGGACCTTGTGCTTTCCGATATGGCGCCCAATATGAGCGGTGTGGCCAGTGTGGATCAGGCGCGCAGTATCGGACTGGCGGAACTGGCGCTGGATTTTGCGGTCAACCATTTGAAACCACAGGGTAATTTTCTGGTCAAAGTGTTCCAAGGATCGGGCTTTGAGCAACTGGTGGCGGAAATCCGCCGCTGCTTTGTCCAGGTCATGATCCGCAAGCCGGAAGCCTCGCGCAGTCGTTCCAACGAGGTTTATCTGG
>JBILYA010000019.1:0-14121 GCA_044378065.1 Burkholderiales bacterium
CGTCAACGACTATCTGGCGCAGCGTGACTCCGACTGGATGGGGCGTATCTACCGTTTCCTCGGTTTGACCGTGGGCGTCAACCTGTCGCAGATGGAGCACACACTCAAGCAGGAAGCCTACCGCGCAGACATCACCTACGGCACCAACAACGAATTCGGCTTCGACTATCTGCGCGACAACATGGTGTTCGAGTTGTCGGAGAAGGTGCAGCGCGGCCTCGGCTACGCCATCGTCGATGAAGTGGATTCGATCCTGATCGACGAGGCGCGTACGCCGCTGATCATCTCCGGCCAGGCTGAAGATACGACCGATCTTTACGTCCGCATGAATTCCGTCGCCCCCCACCTGGTCCGCCAGAAGGATGAAAAAGACCCGGGCGATTACTGGGTCGATGAAAAAGGCCACCAGGTCATCCTGTCCGAGGAAGGCCATGAGCACGCCGAGGCGCTGCTGGCGCAGGCGGGCATGCTGGCCGAAGGCGGCAGTCTTTACGACGCGGCCAACATTTCGCTGATGCATCACCTGAACGCAGCACTGCGCGCGCACAGCTTGTTCCATCGCGATCAGCAGTACGTGGTGCAGGATAACGAGATCATCATTGTCGATGAGTTCACCGGCCGGCTGATGCCGGGGCGGCGCTGGTCGGAAGGTCTGCACCAGGCGATCGAGGCCAAGGAAGGCGTGGAAATCCAGAAGGAAAACCAGACGCTGGCAACGATCACCTTCCAGAATTATTTCCGCATGTACGGCAAGCTCGCCGGCATGACCGGAACGGCGGATACGGAAGCTTACGAGTTCCAGCAGATTTACGGTCTGGAAACCGTGGTGATCCCGACCCACCACCCGATGATCCGTGATGACCGCATGGACCAGGTGTTCCGCACCTCGCGGGAAAAATACCAGGCCATCATCAACGACATCCGTGCTTGTCACGAGCGCGGCCAGCCGGTGCTTGTCGGCACGACCTCGATTGAAAACTCCGAGTACATTGCCGGCATCCTGCTAAAGGAAAAGCTGCCGCACAACGTGCTTAATGCCAAGCAGCATGCGCGCGAAGCGGAAATCATCACCCAGGCCGGTCGCCCGCAGGTCATTACCATTGCGACCAACATGGCCGGCCGCGGTACGGACATCGTGCTCGGGGGCAATCCTGAGCCGGAAATCGCCCGCGTCATGGCCGACGAGAGCCTGGACATGGCCGCGCGCGAGCAGCGCGCCGCAACGCTGCGTGCCGAATGGAAAGAGCGTCATGACCAGGTGCTGAAGGCCGGCGGTCTGCACATCATCGGCACCGAGCGCCACGAATCGCGGCGTATCGACAATCAGCTGCGCGGCCGTGCCGGTCGCCAGGGTGATGCCGGTTCCAGCCGGTTTTATCTGGCGCTCGACGACTCACTGCTGCGCATATTCGCTTCCGACCGTGTGTCGGCGATCATGGAACGGCTGAAAATGCCGGACGGCGAAGCGATCGAACACCCCTGGGTGACCCGGTCGATCGAAAACGCGCAGCGCAAGGTCGAGGCGCGCAACTTCGACATGCGCAAGCATCTGCTCGAATACGATGATGTCGCCAACGACCAGCGCAAGGTCATTTACCAGCAGCGCAACGAGCTCCTCGAAAGCACGGATATTTCGGTGACGATCACCGCGATGCGCACGGATGTTGTCAGCGCGCATCTGACCACCCATGTGCCGCCGGGCAGCCTTGAGGAGCAATGGGATATCCCTGGTCTTGAGACGATACTGCGCGGCGAGCTCGGACTGGAACTGCCGGTCCAGCAGTGGCTTCAGGCCGACCCGGATATGGAAGAGGCTACGTTGCGCGAGCGTGTGCTCGAAGCCGCGCACGCGCGATATCTCGAGAAGACCGGTTCCGTCGAACAAGGCGCGATGCGCCAGTACGAACGCGCCATCATGCTGCAGAGCGTGGATTCGCACTGGCGTGAGCATCTGTCCGCGCTGGATCATCTGCGGCAGGGCATTCATCTGCGCGGTTATGCGCAAAAAAATCCGACGCAGGAATACAAGCGCGAGGCATTTGAACTTTTCTCGATGCTGCTCGACATGATCAAGACCGATGTCACGCGCACGTTGATGACCGTGCAGATCCGCAGCGCTGAAGAGTTGCGTGCCGCCGAAGAACATGAGTCTCTGCAGAACGTGCAATACCAGCACGCCGAAGCCCCTGCGGAAGCGCTTGAAACGGTCGCTGCACAGCCCGAGGCTGCGCCGGAAGACAGCGAGCCGGCGCAACCCTATGTCCGCGGCGGGCAGAAGCTGGGCCGCAACGATCCCTGTCCCTGCGGTTCAGGAAAAAAATACAAGCAGTGCCACGGCAAGCTGAGCTGAGCTCGGTTAAGGTGAATCTGGGGAGTCCGTCATGCCCGTTAATCTGAATCCGCCCGATGCAAAATCCCTGGCGCCGGTTTCCGGTGTCAGGCTCGGGGTCACCCAGGCCGGCGTTCGCAAGTCCGGGCGCAAGGATCTGCTGCTGATCAGTCTCGACGAAGGCGCCTGTGTTGCCGGCGTTTTCACCCAGAACCGTTTCTGTGCCGCGCCGGTCATTGTTTCGCGCCAGCATCTGTCGATGATCGACCCGGGTAAAGGCGTGCGTGCGCTGGTAATTAATACCGGTGTTGCCAATGCCGGCACTGGTGCTGCGGGTCTTGCCCATGCGCGTCAGACCTGCGCTGATGCGGCGCAGCTGCTCGGCTGCAATGCTTCCCAGGTGCTGCCTTTTTCGACCGGCGTAATCATGGAGCCGCTGCCGGTGGACCGCATCGCCGCGGGCCTGCCGCAATGTATCGCCGCGCTGAAAGCGGATGCCTGGGCGGATGCCGCCGCCGCGATCATGACTACGGATACGGTACCGAAAGCGGTTTCACGGCAGTTTGCCGTCGGCGGCGCTACCATCACGGTCACCGGCATTTCCAAAGGGGCCGGCATGATTCATCCGGGCATGGCAACCATGCTCGGTTTTGTCGCCACGGATGCCAAAGTCAGCCAGCCGCTGGTCAAGGCCGCGGTGACTTACGCCGCTCAGCATTCATTCAATGCGATCACCGTCGACGGCGATACCTCGACCAATGACAGTTTCATGCTGATCGCCACCGGCAAGGCGGCGATGGCGGAAATCACCGATGCGAAAAGCCAGGAATATCTCGCCTTCCGCGATGCCGTGACCGCAGTCTCCATCACGCTGGCGCAGGCCATTGTCCGCGACGGCGAAGGTGCGACCAAGTTCATCACCATCAAGGTCGAAGCGGGGCGTGACGAGGAGGAGTGCCGCAAGGTTGCATTCGCGATTGCACATTCGCCGCTGATCAAGACTGCGTTTTTTGCGTCCGATCCGAATCTAGGACGCATCCTCGCCGCCATCGGTTATGCCGGCATCGCTGATCTTGAAGTGGAGGGGGTTGAGCTCTATCTCGATGACGTGCTGGTTGCTGAACGCGGCGGTCGCAGTCCTTCGTATGAAGAGACGCAGGGCCAACGCGTGATGAAGCAGGCGGAAATCACGGTGCGTGTTGTGCTCAACCGCGGTCGTGCCATGACGACGGTGTGGACCTGCGACCTGTCGCATGACTACGTCAGTATCAATGCGGATTACCGCAGCTAAAAATCCTTTAAAAACAAATGGTTAAAAAGATTTCCAAGGCTGTTGGCGAATCTTCCGACGCGGTATCGCTGCTCGGTCGCGCTGAATCTGTGCTGGCGCGCCTCGAGCAGATGCTGCCGGCGCCGGCCGCTGCAGTGGATTGGAAAGCCTCTATCGCATTCCGCTGGCGGCGCAAGGGTGAGAATGCGGCGCTGGAGCCCATCCACCAGGTGCATCACATCGACCTGCGCGATCTGCAGGGCATTGATGAACAGAAAAAACTGGTCGAGCAGAATACGCGCCAGTTCGTCGAAGGCATGCCGGCCAACAATGTGCTGCTCACCGGCGCACGCGGTACCGGCAAGTCTTCGCTGGTCAAGGCGCTGTTGAACAAATACGCCTCCCGCGGACTGCGGTTGATCGAAGTCGAAAAGCGCGACCTCACCGATCTGCCGGATATTGTCGAACTGATTCACGCGCGGCCCGAATGTTTCATTCTGTACTGTGACGATCTGTCGTTTGAAGCGGATGAACACGGCTACAAGGCGCTGAAGGTCGTACTCGATGGCTCGGTGGCTGCGGCTTCCGATAACTGTCTGGTGTATGCGACGTCGAACCGCCGTCATCTGATGCCGGAATTCATGAATGAAAACCTTGAATACCAGCATGTCGGCGAGGAAATTCACCCCGGTGAAACCAGCGAAGAGAAAATTTCACTCTCGGAGCGTTTCGGTTTGTGGGTGTCTTTTCATTCCTTCGACCAGGACGAGTACCTGCGTATCGTCCATGTCTGGCTGGAGCACTTCAAGGTGTCCGGTATCAAAAGCGCCGAGGTCGAAAAGGCCGCGCTGCAATGGGCGCTGACCCGCAGTTCGCGCAGCGGTCGTGTCGCCTGGCAGTTTGCCCGAGACTGGGCCGGCCGCACCCGCCTCGCGCGGCGCAAATAAATCCGATGAGCGTATCCCCCGGGCGCCGCCGCATTGCGGTTGTCGCGGCGGTGCTGCAGCAACCCGACGGGCGATTCCTGCTGGCGCAACGGCCGCAGGGCAAGGTCTACGCCGGTTACTGGGAATTTCCCGGCGGCAAGGTCGAGCCCGGTGAGTCGCCATTGCAGGCCCTTCAGCGCGAGCTGCATGAAGAGCTCGGCATTGAAGTCACGGAAGCTTATCCCTGGCTGATCCGCGAATTCGATTACGAACATGCCGATGTGCGGCTGCATTTTTTTCGCGTGCGCGGCTGGCGCGGCGAACTGCATGGCCGTGAGGCGCAGACATTCGCCTGGCAGCGCATTGACGCGATTGAGGTGTCGCCGCTGCTACCTGCCAACGGTCCCATCCTCAATGCGCTGGCCATTCCAGAAACCTACGGCGTTACCGGATTTGCCGCTTCTGAACAGGCGCAGGCGTTGTCGCTTGTGGACGCGGCTCTGCAACGCGGCCTTCGTCTGATTCAAGTGCGCGGCAAGGACTGGCCTGCCGATGCCTTCGCTGATTATGCGCGGGCGATTGTGAGCCGTGCGCATGCCGCGGGTGCCCGGGTGCTGATCAATGGTGATGCGGAACTGGCGCAGCGCTGCGGCGCCGACGGCGTGCACCTGACGTCGCAACAATTACAGACGCTGACTGCGCGGCCGCCGCTGCCGCTGGTCGGCGCGTCCTGTCACAGCGCTGAAGAGCTGCGCTGCGCGGAGGCGGCAGGTGCGGATTTCGCGGTGATGGGGCCGGTGCTGGCGACACCGACGCATCCGGATGCGTCGCTGCTGGGTTGGGCAGGTTTTGCCGAAGCGCTTGCCGGCAACCGGATTCCGGTGTTTGCGCTGGGCGGTTTGCGGGAAGACGATCGCGCACAGTCGCTGGTCAGCGGTGCGCACGGACTGGCGATGATCCGTGGTGCCTGGATGCCGGATTCTTCTGCCGGTTAATTCGGCCGGTAGTCGGGATCTGCGGTCGGCAGTTCTTCGGATTCGTCGCTCTCCGCGACCGGAACGCGATAACGTTCCGTGGCCCATGCGCCGAGATCAATCATTTTGCAGCGTTCGGAGCAGAACGGGCGAAAGCGGTTTTCAGGATTCCATTCGATGCTTGCACCGCATTGCGGGCAGGCGACAATTCTTCCGGCCATGGTTCAGAGATTGCAGAAGGTCAGTTCAAATTCGACATCGCTTTCCGATGCCTTCGGCCGTTGCATGCCTTCCTGGGTGGTGAAGCGGATGTTCAGCGCATATTTGTTGGCGCTGATTTCAGGAACACAGGCGTGGTCGCCGGCCAGTCCGATGCGCAGCATCTGCGCCATTCGTCCGGCCATCATCTGCTGATAGACGCCCTGCTGAGCGACCTGTGCGGTGGTCTTGCCGCTTTCACGGAGCAGACGCAGCACGATGCCGATGGCATCACGCGTCGGCAGGAAGGGCGCCAGCCATTGCTGCAGGTCATGGCGCCGCAGGTCGGGTTCCTGCTGCAGCCAGTAGTGGTACGACGGCAGATCGAATTCGCAGACGCCACCCGGTATTGCAGTGCGCTGCTTGATGCTCATCAGCCATTCGTTTTCACGCAATTCCTGGCCGACTTTTCCGGATGCCTGGAACAGCCGCGATGACGACTGGTCGATCTGCCACAGCACGTTCTCAAGGGCTTCTTCGGAAATGTCCGGGTTGTCGCGCAGCGCTTCCAGCACCTGTTTCTGGCGCTCCAGTTCCTGCAGCAGGTCGGATTTGAGATCGGCACGGCTGGCGACTTCAAGGATTTCGAAGATCAGCAGCAGCGCGACATGATGCTCTTCGCCGTCTGTCTTGCCGACGAAGTAGTCGATACGCTCGAACAGATCCTCGAGGCGCAGCAGTGTGCGAATGCGCTCGCTCAGTGGATGCTCGTAGACAATCACGCCCGGTGCGCCCGATGGAGTTGGGTAAGAATGCAGTTGCCGGAGTATCGGGCAAAACCCAGAAAAAATAAAGGGTTAATGAACGCATTCATTGCTGGTTCCGGGACGTGGCGGCCAGTGCCAGATAGCGGTCATGCAGGCTGTCGATCTGACTGCGCAAACGGGACAGGTCGCCGTCGTTGAGCAGCACGTCATCAGCACCTGCCAGCCGCTGCTGTCGCGGCAGCTGTGCGGCCATGATCGCGCGCACGGCCTCTTCGGTCAGTGCGCTGCGTTGCATCGTGCGGCTGATCTGTTGCGACTCCTCGCAGTCGATCACCAGCACGCGCCGAATCAGATCGGGGTAACCGCCGGTTTCGAGCAGCAGCGGCACGACCAGCATGACATAGGGCGCTGTTGAACTGTTCACCCGGTCACGGGCTTCGGTGCGGATCAGCGGATGCAGGATGCCTTCCAGCACCTTGCGCTGTGCCGGTTCGGCAAAAACGCGTTGCCGCATTGCGCTGCGATCCAGGCTGCCGTCGGCGGCCGCAATGCCCGGGCCGAAGGCGGTGATGATTGCGGCCATTGCACGTCCGCCCGGACGCGTCATTTCGTGTGCGATGTCGTCGGTATCGACAATGCCGGCGCCCCGTTCGGCAAACAGGGCGGCAGCACTGGATTTGCCGGAACCGATGCCGCCGGTGACGCCGACGCAGTACACCATCAGAGCGGACCAAGGTAGGCGCGGTTCAGCGCCGGGCCGTAAAGCAGTGCGATCATGCCGGCGATGGCGAGATATGGGCCGAAGGGAATCGGCACGCTGCGTCCCCGGCCGGCAAAAACGATCAGAACGATGCCGATGGCGGCGCCGACCAGCGAGGACAGCAGGATGGTCAGCGGCAGCATGGTCCAGCCCAGCCAGGCACCGATGGCGGCGAGCAGCTTGAAATCGCCATAACCCATGCCTTCCTTGCCGGTTGCCCACTTGAATGCCCAGTAGACTGACCATAGCGACAGGTAGCCGGCGACCGCACCGATGACGGCCGATGACAGGCTGACAAAGGTGGCATTGATGTTGAACAGCAGGCCCAGCCACAGCAGCGGCAGCGTGATGCTGTCCGGCAGGAAGAAGGTGTCGAGATCGATGAAGGTCAGCGCGATCATCGCCCAGGTGAACAGCAGCGCGCCCGCAGCCGCCATGCCGAAGCCGAAATGCCAGGCGATATAACCGGACAGCACACCGGTGAGTAGTTCGACGATCGGGTAGCGCGGTGAAATCGCTGTCTTGCAGCCCTTGCATTTGCCGCCCAGCGCGAGCCAACTCAACACCGGTACGTTTTCAATCGCAGATATCAGATGTCCGCAGGACGGGCAGGCCGAGCGCGGCACGACCAGGTTGTAACGCGGGCCGGGCGCAGCTTCCTGTCCGGACAGTTCGGCGCATTCGGCCCGCCACTGGCGTTCCATTATTTTGGGCAGGCGGTGGATCACCACATTCAGAAAGCTGCCGACGCACAGACCAAGCAGTGCGGCACAGACGGCGAATACGGGGGGATTCGACAATACGCTCATCATGAAGGAGCCGGCCTCTGCGTTTCAGGGGTGGGCCGGCGCGACGATGCCGGATGCGCGCCGGGCAGGGAGCGGCGCCTGTCAAGGCGCCGTCGTTGTTTATACAGCGGAACCCAGCTTGAAGATGGGCAGATACATCGCGATCACCATGCCGCCGATCAGCGTGCCCAGCACCACCATGATCATCGGTTCCATCAGGCTCGACAGCGCCTCCACGGTGTCATCCACTTCCTGCTCGAAGAAGTCAGCGACCTTGCCGAGCATCGCGTCGAGCGAACCGGCTTCCTCGCCGATCATCGCCATCTGGATCACCATGTTGGGAAACACTTCGGTGCCCTGCATCGATGAAGTCAGGCTGGATCCGGTGGAGACTTCGGCCTGGATTTTTTTGGTGGCCATGTAATACACATAGTTGCCCGATGCGCCGGCGACTGAACCCAACGCCTCGACCAGCGGCACGCCGGCGGCAAACATGGTGGCCAGCGTGCGTGTCCAGCGTGCGATCGACGACTTGCGGATCAGATCGCCGAAAACCGGAATCTTCAGGACCACCCTGTCCATGAACATCTGCATTTTGACGGAACGTTTCCAGGTCCAGAAAAACGCATAAATGCTGCCGCCCATGGTGCCGAACAGAATGAACCAGTTGGCAACTACGAAGTCGGACATGGCCATAACAATCAGGGTCGGGGTCGGCAGATCGGCGCCGAAACTCTTGAACACTTCCTTGAATGCCGGGATCACGAAAATCATGATGATTGCAGTAATCACCACCGCAACCACGATAATTGCGATCGGGTAAAACAGCGCCGACTTGATCTTGGCCTTGATGCCGAGAATCTTTTCCTTGTAGGTCGCCAGGCGGTCGAGCAGGCTTTCCAGAATACCGGCAGCTTCGCCGGCACCGACCAGGTTGCAAAACAGCGCATCGAAATGCAGCGGGTGTTTCTCGAAGGCCTGTTTCAGGTTCATGCCGGTTTCAACGTCGGCCTTGATGGTCATCAGCAGCCGCGCGACCGCGGGATTGGCGTGGCCTTTGCCGACGATATCGAATGCCTGCAGCAGCGGCACGCCGGATTTCATCATCGTCGCCAGCTGGCGGGTAAACAGCGTGATGTCTTTTTCGGAAACCGAGCCGCCTTTGCCGAGCCTCTGTTTCTTGACCTCGGTGACCTTGATGCCCTGGCGGCGCAGTACTGCATTGACCTGCGCTTCACCGCTGGCCTGCATTTCGCCGCGTACGGTTTTTCCGGCGCGATCCTGCCCGACCCAGCGGAACGTGACTTCGACGACCTCGGCGGGTTTACGTGCAGCAGCTGTGGCCATGGTGAGCCTCCAAAATCTCTCAAGGAACCAATAAGTTACGAGCGGTTATTGATGGAATGATGCCTTTACTGGCACCCTTTGTAAAGGCGATAACTCACACTGGGGGGGCGCTCAGGACCTGACCGGGGGCAGCACTCTTACGCTTTTGATCACCCGGTCCTGGGTTTGCACGATTTCCAGCGGATGGCCGGCGATACGCACGCTGGTATTGGGTTCCGGGATGTCCTGCAAATGTTCCAGAATCAGGCCGTTCAGGGTTTTCGGGCCGTCCAGCGGGAAACTGAATCCCAGCTTGCGGTTGAGTTCTCGCAGGAGGGTGCCGCCCTCGACGACGTAGCTGCCGTCCGGTTGCGGGTGCAGGCCGCGGGCCATCAACGGCGACTGCGTGGTGAACTCGCCGATGATTTCCTCAAGGATGTCTTCCAGGGTCACCAGTCCCATGATCTCGCCGTACTCGTCGACGACCAGGCTGACGCCGTTGGCATGTTCCTGGAAGTTCTGGATTTGTGCGAGCAGCGGTGTCGCGGAGGGCACGAAATGCGCCTCGCGGATCATGTCCCGCAGGCTCTCCGGCGTCAGTTCATCACGCTGGATCAGCGTCAGCGCATGGCGCACGCGCAGTGTGCCGACGACATTGTCGAACTGGTCCTGATAGGCCACGACGCGGCGATGGTGTGCGGTCGACAGCTGTGCGGTTATTTCCTCGATCGGAAGGTCGAGGTTGATGCTTTCGATCTGGTTGCGCGGCACCATCACGTCATCCACGGTGATGGCACCGAGTTCGAGCAGATTGAGCAGTACCGATGCATGTTTTTTCGGCAGCACATTCGATGATTCGAGAACAATGGTGCGGATCTCGTCGATCGACAGCGGCTGCGAACCGGATTCCTGCGGTTGCAGACGCAGTGCCTTGAGCGCCATGCCGAGCAGGGTGTCAGTGGACTTCGTCAGCAGATGCACGAAGGGCGCGGTCACCCAGGCGAGCACCCGCATTGGCCACGCCACGAAGCGGGAAATGTTTTCGGCGCTGTGCTGGCCGAGCCGCTTCGGCACGATTTCACCGATGACGATGGAAATGTAAGTCACCACCACGACTACGATCGCTGTCGATGTGATGTTCGCGGTTTTATGTTCCAGGCCCTGCGCCTGCAGCCATGCCGCAAACGGTTCGGCGAGAATGGCTTCGCCGACAATGCCGTTGAGCAGGCCGATCGAGGTGATGCCGATCTGCACGGTCGACAGGAAGCGCGTCGGATCCGAGCTGAGCTTGATCGCGGCGGCAGCCAGCTTGTCGCCGCGCTGCGCCAGCGTCGACAGTTTCGACTGGCGTGCGGTCAGCAGGGCGACCTCGGACATGGCAAAGGCGCCGTTGAGAAGAATCAGGCAGGCGAGTATCAGGACTTCCATTTATGCACCTCGAAAACGAAGCCGGCGCAGGCGCCGGTCCGGTCAGACCCGTCCGAGCAGTATTTCCAGGACGAACTTGCTGCCGAGATAGGCGAGCACCAGCAGCAGGAATCCCGCGAGTGTCCAACGCACGGCGACGCGGCCGCGCCAGCCGCGAAAGTGGCGGCCCAGCAGCAGCGCTGCGAATACGATCCAGGACACGAATCCGAAAACGGTTTTGTGGTTAAGCCGTGCGGCCTTGCCGAAAACTTCCTCGGAAAAAAATACACCGCTGACCAGCGTCAGCGTCAGCATGATGAATCCCGCCCAGATGATGCGGAACAGCAGGTTTTCCATGGTCAGCAGCGGCGGCAGCCGGCGAAGCCCTGCTGGCAGCGAGCCCAGGTGAAGCCGTCGCTCAAGCATCGCCATCAGCAACACATGCAGCGAGGCGATGGTGAACAGGCTGTAGGCGACCATCGACATCACAATGTGCAGCTTGAAAGCCAGCATGTCGGTATTGGGCAGTGGTTTCGCCGCCGGCAGCAGTGCGGGCAGAAAGGCAGCCACCGCAGCAACCGGCAGAATCAGCGCCTGCAGCCCTTCCAGCCGGTAGAAAAGGCTGCCCAGCCAGTAAATCAGCACAGTGAGCCAGAGGATCGCGGAAATGGCGTCGCCGACGCCGATGCGAAGCGTGTGGTCGGCGAACATGACGCCGAAAAGCACGAGGCCGTGCGCAGTCAGCGTGGCCAGTACGCAGGAGCGTTCAGCCACGGCGCGCGCCGGCGTCATGTCCTGCGCCGCCGGCGACCAATGCAGCCGCCAGAAGTAGGCGGCCATGGCCGCGTAGAGAAGAGCGCTGACGAGATACGGTAAAATGGACTGCATGTATCCAGTTTACCTGAAGCCACCCCTTAAGCCATGTTCGACAACCTGACCGGCCGTCTGGCGCGCGTCGTCAAGACGCTACGCGGTGAAGCGCGGCTGACCGAGGCCAATACCCAGGACGCGCTGCGTGAAGTGCGCATGGCGCTGCTCGAGGCGGATGTTGCGTTGCCGGTGGTCAAGGCCTTCATCGATCGCGTTCGCGAAAAGGCGGTTGGCGAGGAAGTCGTCGGCAGCCTGACGCCGGGACAGGCGCTGGTCGGCGTTGTACATCGCGAACTGGTCGCCCTGATGGGCGAACACAACGAGTCGTTGAATCTTGCCGTGCAGCCGCCGGCGGTGATCCTGATGGCCGGCCTGCAGGGCGCTGGTAAAACGACGACGGCGGGCAAACTCGCGCGCTGGTTACGCATCGAACAGAAAAAGAAAGTGCTTCTGGTCAGTTGCGACGTTTACCGTCCCGCGGCAATCGAACAGCTGAAAATCCTGGCCGGACAGGTCGAGGTGGATTTTCATCCCGTCGCCGAAGGCGAGAAGCCGGTCGACATCGCGAAGCACGCGCTGCAATACGCGCGCACGCATTATCACGATGTGCTGATTGTCGACACCGCAGGCCGTCTCGCCATTGACGAGGCGATGATGCAGGAAATCCGCGAGCTGCATGCCGCGGTGCATCCCGTCGAAACGCTGTTCGTGGTTGACGCGATGCAGGGCCAGGATGCGGTGAATGTGGCGAAAGCGTTTGGCGAAGCGTTGCCGCTGACCGGCGTCATTCTGACCAAACTCGATGGTGATTCGCGCGGTGGCGCTGCGCTTTCGGTGCGCCATGTCACCGGCAAACCGATCAAGTTTGCCGGCACCGGCGAGAAAGTTACCGGACTGGAAGCTTTCCACCCCGACCGGCTCGCTTCGCGAATTCTCGGCATGGGCGATGTGCTGTCGCTGATCGAGGACGTCACCAAATCGGTGGACCGCGATGAGGCCGAAAAGCTGGCGCGCAAGGTCAAAAGCGGCAAGGGTTTTGATCTTGAGGACTTCAAGCAGCAGATTGCCCAGATGCGCAAGATGGGCGGCGTAACGGCACTGATGGACAAGCTGCCGGCGCACCTCGCGCAGGCGGCGGCGCAGGGTGCGCCACAGATGGATGACAAGGCGACGCGCCGCATCGAAGGCATCATCAATTCGATGACGCGGCTCGAGCGCACAAAACCGGAACTGATCAAGGCTTCGCGCAAGCGGCGCATCGCCGCCGGCGCCGGGGTGACGGTTCAGGAAGTGAACCGGCTGCTCAGCCAGTTCGAGCAGACGCAGAAAATGATGAAAATGGTCGCCAAGGGCGGTATGGCGAAAATGATGCGCTCGATGAAGGGCATGTTTCCGGGAATGCGCTGAGCATCCCCGGCTTCCGGCGTTCTCCGCCTATTTCAGACTGAAGCCCTGCCGCCGGATGTAATCGCCGAAGTCCGCGCGTTCCGGTTCGGCATATTGCCGGGCCTTGTCTTCCGACCAGCCGTAAAAATCCGCAGTACCAAACTGCTTGATGCGTCGCTGCTTGCCGTAAGGGTGGTTGGCATGGCGCCGCTGGTCGTAGGCATCGACATGCTCGCGTAACCGGCTTTCGTCGTAACGGTCGGTATGTACCGTCACCTCAAGCGGCAGTCGCGGGCTGATGTGTCCGGCCGCGGCCGGATAACCCACGCATAAACCGGCAATCGGGAACACGCCTTCCGGCAGCCCCAATTCCCTGCTGACGGTGTCGATTGCGTTGCGGATGGCGCTGATCGGGCAGGTGCCGAGGCCCGCGACCTCGGCGGCATTGATGAAGTTCGTCATCACGATGCCGGCGTCCACTGCCGCATTCATGAAGTGGTCGAGGTGCTCGTTGGCAAAGGGTTTGCCGCGCCACTGTCCGATGTGACGGATGCGCCGGTTGTTGCCGCAGAACACCAGGAACACCGGTGCGTCGAGAATCCAGGCCATGTCCGGCAGGTGCGCCACGATGCGCCGGCGTTTTTCCGGATCGGCGATATGAATGATGTCGGCCTGCTGCAGATCGCTCTTGGTCGGCGCCGACAATGCACAGGCAAACAGCAGCTTCAGCAGCTCCGGGCTGACCGGATCCGGGCGATAACGGCGCAGCGACCGGTGTTCGGCCATGCGGGCCAGTTCAGCGGCGCCCGGCTGTTGATCCGGCATTCCGAGGGCACTGCCGTAGCGGGTTTTGAAGGCGGCGGACAGACGCTCGGCCGGGGTTTTTTCAGGATTATTCATTAAATATCAATTAAAACAATTAGTTATGTTGATTTTGGGTGGCTGCGGCGGTAACCCGTGCTTTTGCGACCGTCGTCATTAAACATTGCCTCGGGGAGTGAAAGTGGCGTAAAATCCGCCCCTTTCGACTTTTTCAGTCACCGGGAAATCCGTCATGGTGGTGGTCCGTTTAGCTCGTGGAGGCGCCAAAAAGCGCCCGTTTTTCAATCTCGTCGTAGCC